>JANWIS010000191.1 GCA_025449775.1 Ignavibacteriaceae bacterium | reverse complement strand
TCAGCTTACGAATTGTGTATTTAAAATTTTCTTTATCAAATTCACTACGAAGTTTCTCTATAAGTATGCTGTTTTCCGGTAAACAAACTAATTCAATTTCATCAAAGAGTGATGGTTGGCTAAACAGGTAATTTATAAAAGCAGAAACAGCTTCAGACCGGTATTCAGGCAGAATAATTGCATCCAGAAAATCACTCGGACCTTGCCGATTAATCATATCATCTGAGAAATTACTTTGAACTCCGCTGGCAATAAAACGTAGACGATTATAAATTTTATTGTTGAATAAATAAGTTGATTCAATGAACAGTGGAAAAATTCCAACTAGTTTTTCTTTGTCACGAATGAGCAATGTGTGAAGCTCAAATGAAGGATTTGAACCAAAATGTTTCCACCATAACATTTGCCAGTCGAAGGTTTGAAAAATTGTTACAGGAGATTGCTCAACCAGCTTATCCCATTCTTTCCTGATTGAAATAAGCTCATCGAAATTCTGAATCAGATGTATCGCCAGCTTATCAGGAATTTTATCAGAACTTTTCCTGGCTATTTCTTCAACTATCTTTTTATCAACATAAAATTCAGGCGTAGAATTTCTTTTCCTAAGAAAAGTATTTATGTTTTCAGGAAAACCAATTGATGTTTTAATTTTTTCGCTCATCGGGAATTCATCTTAATTAGTTGACCAATCTTTTTTACTTCAGGTGTTTCAATTTTATTTACGTTCCGTTTAGTAGCCGTGGAAGCCTTTTTTAACCCAAATTCTTTTCTACTTTCATTCAACGCAAAAGATGTTGAAGGAACCATTTTACTTTTGAATCTCCGAAATGCACGAGGAAAGTATCTTACTGCAAATCCGGTAATTCCGAAATTTTTAATATGGGCTCTGATAATACTCAGCTCCCGGAAAAAAGAATGTTTCACATAAACAAGAGATAAAATCATTATAAATAGCCTGTATTTAAACAACAATTTATTTTCCGGAGGGAAGAGGATTATTTTGTAAGTACAGTGCCATTCTGTTGCGATTTCAAATTTATATGACTCACTTCCTCGAAGCAGATCAATTATTTCAAAGCCTTTGTCAATGGCGTAATCGATCATGGAAATCATCAGCATTTTACCTGGTCTGTATTTTGCCATCGGTGACTGGTCATTGAAGGCTTTTAAATAATCATAAAACATTTTTTTGTATTTGAATGCACATTCTGCGGCTATGCATTCATTATCTGAATGAGCAATCGTAAAATAAAGGTTGTCTTTTTTTAGAAAGGCGTGAGTAATTTCTTTTAAGAATTTTCTGTAATCCTCGTTATTAAACAATCCGGAATAGCCCTGATATTTCCATCGTTTCTGATGCAGATCAACAAAGTCATCAAAATATTGTTCAAGCTCATCCCTTGTTTTAATTTCTTTTATTGAAAATGAGAGGTCATCCGATAAATCTTTTCTTATTTTTTTCAATTGGTATCTTACTTTTGAATTTAACTGCAAATAATATTTGTCGAGAGATTCGGGCAGAACAATCCTGGGGCAAACTTCTTTTGGTAAAATATGATGACGCAACCCGGCATGATATAACGAAGGAAGAAGATATTTGCAGATGACGGAATCCGTATATGCTTCATCGAGTTGAACAATATCCAAATCCTGGATTGTTTCTTTTAAATATCCTTCAAGAGCTTTTGCAACTTGTTTCTCGTAATCTTTATGTGCAATTATATCAAGGTAATCACTTACTGCATATTCAGGCATGCTTTCTTTACAATTAATATTATTTACACCGCTGCCAATTAGCCGTAATCTTTTTATCAACAAAAAACCTGCAGCGGATATACAATCGATGAAGAAAGGAGCAATGCCTATGAGCTTGTTGACATCAAAAATATTTTTGCTATAAAATAGTACGAGGTGGAGATGCTTGCCTTTACCATAATACTTCCACCATATCCTCTGCCATTCAAACGTCTGAAAAATTTGTGAATTCGATTCATCACAAAGAGTTTCCCATTCTGTGCGGAGGTTATCAAATCCTTCATTCGTACTGATGATCTCAATTTTTATTTTTTCGTTCGAAAATTTTTTTTCATTAAAAGAAATGAAAGTATTATTAAGCAAATACTCTGGTTTTATATCCTGCCAGTGTACGCTTGAAGAATTTTTCGTATTTGAGTATGTCTGGGTCAATTCACTGTTTGATGAACTGTTGATGAATAATATTTCTCTTTCAGGTGTGATCGTGGAATTTTCAAAATGTGTGCAGCAATCAAATATTTTATTTAATTGATTTTCATTTACAAACGGGTGAACAGGAAATTCAATCAGGTTTTTTGAAAGCTGTAATGTTCTGCTGAACCTCTTTTCAAATGGAGATTCAGGCCATCCGGCTCCACAGCTTATTCCGGATTTATTTAGTACTGATTGGAGTTTATCGCGATAACCTTTTTCTACAATCATTGGCAAGCTGTATGGTGTCCATCTGTCACTTGCATCGCTGAATAATGGCTTTAAGAATGAAAAACTTTTCAACCCGTCATACAAATAATTATAGTTCTGTTGTCTTTTTTCGATATGTACCCTGATATCCGTTAAACGTGAATAGTATGAAGTAAGAAGCGAAATATTTTTTATCGGAGACTTTGAAATTCTGTTGTAATCAATAAAACCACGTTGGGGTATCCTGGAAATTTTTAAAATATCCTTTCCATTTGTTGCTGATAGATAGAAACACTTTCCTCTTGCAAGCAAAAGCTTGCTTAAAGTATATAAACTGTTAACTCTTTTTGAATACGATGGCTCGAAACCGTTAATCAGCTTGTTAAGTACTAAATAACCGCCTTCCGGCAGGTTCAACATTTTTCGGGAACTGAAAATGGAAAAGTCTCCCCAAGTGCCTAATCTTCCTCCGAATTCTCTGCCGAATATTACATGTGCACAGTCTTCGATCAGGATTAAATTATTTTGATCTGCAATCTCACGCAGCTGTTTTACTTTTGCAGGATGACCAAAATAATGAATAACACAAATAGCTTTTGTACGGCGATCAATCAGTTGAGTAATTTCATCGGGATCAAACTGGCAGTTCTCATCGATTTCATAAAATCTTGGAATATATCCGTACGCAAGAATTGTCTTATACAACTTTGCAGGTATAAATGAAGGCATTAATATTTCAGGTGTATATAAGCGATCAGTACCATCCAGGTAACGGAGAACATCGGCAAAAGCATGCGTTGCATTTCCGTAACTATAGGTTTTCAACCCGAGTGCGTTAACATAACTATCAAATCCATTTTGAAATAATCCGAATTGTTTAAACATTTATTTGAGTCCTGTCTGTTTCAATTTCTATATTCTTAGTTTCTTTAAATTCTATTCTTTGCTCATATTGGTTCCTGAAGGTTCCATGTAAAATTTTAGAGCCGACGTATTCATAGTATTCAAAAGGAGTGAGAAGTTTAACTGCAAAACTTAATTTGTTGGTGCTGTTGTTAATTCTAAGACGTCTTATATCATAAATATCTTTTCCAAATTTTGGATGTCCTGTATAAACACCGCAGCCAATACTATATCCTGCATCTTTTACCAAATTTTTTATTTGCCGGTTAACAGCGCCGTAAGGATAACAAAAACTCAAAATGTCAGAGCCGATCATTTGTTCTAATTTTTCTTTTGATCTTTTGATTTCAAACCATGCATTTGTGGCAGGCTCTTTTGTCAAATACCGATGTGTCATTGAGTGTGATCCTATTTCAAATCCTGCTTCCAGCATTTCAGTCAGCTGATCAGGATTTAGAAGGTCATTATTTACTAAATCGTATTTATTATCCCACACTGCAGTCTTTATTCTTTGATCTCCGATTGCAAAGATGACAGCATTCCAACCCATATCTTTTATAATTGGGAAAGCATATTTATAAACAGCCTCATACCCGTCATCAAAAGTTAGAATGATAGGTTTTTTGGGCAATCTGAGCTTGCTGTTAATTGAAAGCAGGTAATCTCTGAATGTTACTGGAGTAAATCCCCATTTGTCTAGAAGCAATAGTTGTTTTCTGAATTGTTTCTTACCAACATTAGTCCAATGAAGTCCGGAAGTTTTTTCAACATCAACAATTTTATGATACATCAGAACTTTAACGTTACTAATCTGCTTATTAATGCTTTTTCCATTTTTTCCACCTAAATACATTTTTCTGTTACCTCTTTAATTTCGTTAAAACTTTTTCTTCGCAAACCAGACAGATATTGATATGATTCATCCATTTTTTCAGAGATTATTTCCCAATCATAAGTTGCACGGATTAAATCATATCCGTTAGAGCTCAAAATATTTCTCATCGCGAAATCATTTAGAAGCTCTACAGCACGCAAAGCAAATTGCTCCGGGTTGTCTTCAATGATTAATGACTCGCCATCCTTAACATCAATACCTTCACACCCTATGCTTGTAGTGATTACAGGTTTCTTCATCGAGAGAGCTTCCAACACTTTCAGTCTTGTTCCACCTCCCATTCTAAGCGGAACAACATATAAATTCGAACGCCAGACATAAGGACGTACATCATCAACGAATCCTGTTACAATCACATTATTGCATGATCTAACCTGAAGTATCTTTGGGGGCTTATTACCAACAATATATATTTTTGCTTCAGGAATTTTCTTTAGTATATGAGGAAAGATTTCATCAAGGAAATAAAGCATAGCATCATAGTTCGGGTAATAACCCATCATTCCTGTAAAAACCATTGAGTACGGTTCTATATTTTCTCCATTTGGTTTGAAATAGGAAGTATCAACACCGTTTGGTATCAGGAATTTGGGATTAGCCGGCACATCTTTACTTAAAATCTTTTTATCTCTTTCAGAAACAACAAATATTGCATCCATTTTTTTGCACGCTGCAATTTCCTCTTTGTATGATTTTTTAAATTCTCTGTAATAGTGAATTTTCCTTATAGGTTTACGTGAATTTTTCCACCATCCATAAAAGTTATCGTATTCAATATTATGTTCATCAAGAATTTTCACAGCGTCAGTCTTC
>JANWIS010000190.1 GCA_025449775.1 Ignavibacteriaceae bacterium | reverse complement strand
GACTTTACGGAGTTACATTCCGTGGTGCATTCTTTGGTGAAAGTATGTTCTCAAAAGTTTCGCAAGCTTCCAAAGCTGCATTGATGGCTCTGCTAAAACATTTAAAAGAAAAAGGTTTTGTTCTTCTCGATGTGCAGTATATGTCTGAACACCTAAAGATGTTTGGTGCAGTTGAAATTTCTTTTGAGGAATATACTAAGCTGCTACATAAAGCTTATACAAAAACTTGTGGGTTTTAGTCTTTAAAAAAATAATACTAATTATAAAGAATCTTGCCTTACAATAAATGTAACCGATTTTCCAATACTCTTTCCTTTGACATCTCTGGCATCGCAATGAACCCAAAGAGTGTCAGGCAGGGTAATGTGTTGCTTTGGGTAAAAGACACGCGAGTTCTCAAAAGTATGATATAACATATGGTCATTTTCATTCGCACCTTTTATTCTTGACTTTCCATCTGTGAGCCAATCATAAACCAACGTATCTGCATCTGGATCCATCGCATTGCAAATTATAATTACAGAATCTGATAGACCAATTACATCGGGAAATGCTGTTAATGAGAATATTATTGGTTGATGATTTTCAGGTTGTACTGGATCTTCTTCGCAACCAATTAAGGTTATCAAAACTAAAACCATGAACAAAATTATTTTTTTCATTTTACAACTATTCAATAAACTAAAACTTGTTATGGCTTTACCAATATCAATTCCTTCTGAGGAGATGAAATAAATTCAAAGCCAATTAGAATTTACCCTCCATCAAAGCTTTTTCCAATAAATCAGCAAACCCTAATTCTTCAGCCCATTGCCGTAAATAATTTTTATCGAGCAATTCACCCTGAATTTTTATCACCCCTATTAAATCTTTCCACTGTCTTTCTGAAACATTTCCACCCGATTTATACCATTCCAGCTTGCTTAGAATCGTATCTTCAGCGGAACAAATAAATACTTGAATGGAATCAGGCTCATCCGAAATCTTATCTTTTTTTCTTCTTTCAAACGAAATTCTATCAAATTTTCTTCCTGCAGGAATGAACACATCAATTTTCATCATCGTACTCAAATGGATCAAATTAAATGAAGTTTTATTTTTTATCGCATCATAAATCATTTCTTCATCAATAAAATATTCTTTCTTTAAACTTTCTGCAAGAGATTTAACGTGTTCTTGTTTCAATTCAGAAACCAAATCAATATCCATTGTAGCTCGCGCAAATCCGTAAACTGAGCTTGCTATTGAACCGCCAATGTAATAAGGAACATTCAGTTGTTCTAATGTTCTTATAAAAAGTTTGACAGCTTCACTTATTCCGGATTTCATCTAGTAATTCATGCTTACGGAGATAGGTTCTCATTCTCTCAGCTAGTTCTTTGCCATAATGATATTCAACAAAAAGTAGATTCTTTTCATCTTCACTTAAATTTGTATTAGCCCTATCAATTGCTCGCTTTGCAAGATTTATAATGGACGAACTGAATTGCAGAGTTTGATTTAGCTTTTCTTCTACGGAAAGTTTACGAATCAAAGAAATTAAAACTTTTTCAACTTCAGGATTTGTATCAATTGATTGTGTTGTCATATTAATTTACGGCTTTACCAAAATCAATTCCTTCTGCGGAGTGGAAATAAACTCGCAGCCATTCTTTGTTATATAAACTTCTTCTTCAATTGTTGAAACACCGTAACCTACTATCGGCAATCTCGGTTCGATTGTAAAAACCTGTCCTTCTTCCAACGGAATAAATGGTGCATTGCCATATCTTTCCCATGAAGGAAACATTCCTGCAACTCCATCGTGAACAGTTTTGCCAACCTGGTGACCAAGTCCGTGCGGATATTCCGCATAACCATTTTCTGTTATGTATGACCTCGCAATCGTATCCATCTCAATACCTTTAACACCGGGTTTTACTGCATCAGCAACTTTCTGTATTGAATCGCGGATAACTTCAAATCCTTTTTGAACCGGATCCGGAGCTTTAGTTTCACCATTGTTTAAAATGTACCAAGTCCTCTGTAAATCGGAACAGTAACCTTTGTACTTAATTCCGAAATCCATATTAACAACGGTTCCGCTTTTAATTACTTTATCGCTCGGACCTTCGTGCGGACCATTTGGATTTGGACCAGCAAATACCGCAGGACAATGTGTTTCTTCCCAGGCAGCTTCAAATCCTTTTTCAGTGTGAAGCTTTCTCACATAGTTTGCAATATCAATTTCAGTCATTCCGGGTTTCATATAATTTGTAACTGCATCGAATATTTTCAGAGTTTCTTTAATTGCTTCTTTCATCAACGCAAGTTCCGTTGAAGATTTTCTTCCTCTTAAAGCAGAAATTATTTCTTCAGAACTTACAAGCCGTTTTGCATATTCAGTTCCTTCAAGATGCTCAAGAAGAATTTTATACATGCCATAAGTTAAACCATCAGCCAATACAGAAGTTTTGGAAAAGTTAATCGCAATCTTTTCCGGATTTTTTCTTGCGATGTAATCTCTTAATGGTTCACGGATTGATTTAAGGTAAGGGATAATATTTTTATACAATCCTGCTTTTTTAAAATTTCCTTCTTCCATCGAACCAACTATTGCTGTTGTGTCACCATCTTTATTTATTAAAAAAGCAGCTTGCCAGGTTGAGTTTACTCCGGAAATCATATCCATCACGGGATCAGTCATCATAGAACTTTCCCGGACAAATGTAATCCACATATCAACATTTTTTTCTTTGAGTATACCGACTGCCTGATCAATTTTTTCTTTTAGGATGGCATTATCCATTACAAGCTCCTGTTCTTTATCAATTAGGTTAAAAACTTGTGCAATTTACCAATTCATTTATAAATATTCTATTTTCCATTAAAAAATAAGAGGATAATAATAGTGATACTTTTAAAATATATATTTTACCTCGGGCGATAATTAAGATTTTGATTTTCCTATTTAGTAATTTTCTTGTGAGAATAAAAGGGATGTTAATAGTCTTTGAAGCATCATTTTAATTATTGCCGCAGTAAGTTTGTATTGCAGAAAAAATTTTCATTTTCAATCCAGTTAAAATTTTAATTAACGAGGTTTTAATGTCAGAATACATCGATAAAATATTAAAAGATGTAAAAGCAAAAAATCCAAACGAACCTGAATTTCACCAGGCTGTTCAGGAATTTCTTGAATCACTTGAAATAGTTCTTCAACGACACCCGGAGTACCGTGCTCTAAAAATTTTAGAAAGAATGGTTGAGCCTGAAAGAATTATAATGTTCCGTGTACCATGGATGGATGACCAAGGAGAAATTCAAATTAACCGCGGATACAGGATTGAAATGAACAGTGCAATCGGTCCATACAAAGGCGGATTACGTTTTCATCCATCAGTAACTCTAGGCATACTGAAATTTCTTGCATTCGAACAGGTGTTTAAAAATTCTTTAACAACTTTGCCGATGGGTGGAGGTAAGGGCGGATCAGATTTTAATACGAAAGGAAAAAGTGATAATGAGATAATGCGTTTCTGCCAGAGTTTTATGACTGAGCTGTGCAGACATATCGGTCCGAACACTGATGTACCTGCAGGAGATATCGGAGTTGGAACAAGAGAGATTGGATTTTTATTCGGTCAGTATAAAAGAATTAAAAATGAATCAACCGGAGTTTTAACCGGTAAAGGAATTAATTGGGGCGGTTCTTTAGTACGACCTGAAGCAACAGGTTTCGGCTGTGTTTATTTTGCAGAAGAAATGCTGAAGACAAAAAAAACTACTTTTGATGGAAAGATTGTTGCTGTTTCCGGTTTTGGAAACGTCGCATGGGGTGCTGTTCAAAAAGTAAATGAGCTAGGAGGAAAAGTTGTTACTCTTTCCGGTCCTGATGGATACATTTACGATCCTGATGGAGTTAAGGGTGAAAAAGTAGATTACATGCTCAAGCTTCGGTCAAGCAACAAAGATGCAGTTGAAGATTATGCAAAAGAATACAAAGTAAAATTCAACCCGGGAAAAAAACCTTGGGACGTAAAAGTTGATGTGGCTCTTCCGTGCGCAACTCAAAATGAAATTTATGAAGCAGATGCAAAAGAATTATTGAAGAACGGATGCTTCTGTGTTTGTGAAGGAGCTAATATGCCGACAACAATTGAAGCTTATAATATTTTCAGGGATGCAAAAATTCTTTTTGCACCTGGCAAAGCATCGAACGCTGGAGGTGTTGCAACATCAGGACTTGAAATGTCGCAGAACAGCATGCGCTTACCATGGCCAAAAGAAGAAGTTGATAAAAGACTGCATCAAATAATGATAAGGATTCATGAAAACTGTCTTGATACCGCTGCACGATTTGGGGCTCCTGGAAATTATGTTAATGGTGCTAACATTGCTGGCTTCCTTAAAGTTGCAGATGCAATGATTGATCAGGGACTTGTTTAGAGAATAAAGAATGTTGCTGTCACGGTGCGACCGTGACAGCCTCCACAATGAATCGAATTTGCTAATTGACTTCTTCTGCATTTCACTCCTCCTTTTTCTATATTAGTCAGCAAGAAAAAACAAATCACCAAATAACTTTCTGATTAATGGATAAATCTGTTTTACTAAAAGATATAAAGCTGGAAGACGTATTTCACACGAGGCTTAAAAAATTCCAGAAGCTGATGCGTTACAAAATACAGGAGATACTTCTTGTATCAAGCATCTACGATTATTATTTATTTGAGGAAGACGGCAGGCTGTATGAACTGATAAGAAGCGAATACCAAAATCTAAACTTAAGCCAGTCTCCTGAAATAACCCACGTTACTACCGGTGCTGAAGCACTGGAATTATTGAAAGGCGAGCACGAGTTCGATCTTATAATTACAACAATGCACATCGAAGATACGCATGTTGTTAAGTTTGCCAATGATGTTCGCAGTGCCGGTATCGATCTCCCGATCATACTTCTGGCTTATGACAACAAAGAAAGAAAAGAATTAACAACTCATTACGACACTTCTATCTTCGAAAGAATTTTTATCTGGGGCGGTGACTTTCATCTCCTGATCGGAATAATAAAATATCTTGAAGACAGGATGAATGTCGAGCACGATACACAGCATATCGGTGTGCAAGTAATAATTCTTGTTGAAGACAATGTTAAATTTTACTCATCTTATCTGCCTCTTGTTTATACAGAAATTTTTAATCAGTCGCAGAGACTCATCCAGGAGGGAATAAATATTACTCACAAATATTTGAGGATGAGAGCAAGACCGAAAATCCTTCTCTGCACAAATTATGAAGATGCATGGAATTATTTTGAAAAGTACGAAGAGAACGTGCTTGGAATTATTACGGACAATAACTTCAAACACTTTGGAGTTCGTGATTTGGAAGCCGGATTAAAATTTGCTACAGCAGTTAAAGAAAGACGAAAAGATATTCCGATACTTGTCCAGACAAGCGATCAGAACCTTGAAGAAAAAGTAAAGAAGATTGGTGCTTCATTCCTATTTAAAAGTGATCCACGTCTTTTGCATCAATTACGTGAATTTATGCTTGAGCATTTTGGATTCGGAGATTTTGTTTTTGAATTGAGAGACGGAACCGCTGTCGGTCGCGCAGCAAACCTGAGGGAATTTGCTGAACAGATTGGAAAAATTCCTGATGAAAGTCTTCTCTATCACGCAGAAGGAAATCATTTTTCACGCTGGCTTAAAGCCAGGACTGAATTTTATCTGGCATTTAAACTCAGACCGAGAAAAGTAACAGACTACGAATCTCCCGACCATTTACGAAAAGATCTTATCAACTCAATTACAAATTATCTTGAAGAAAGAACCAAAGGAGTTATTTCTGATTTCAGAAAAGAAAGTTTTGATCCTAAAAACAGTTTTGCACGAATAGGCGGCGGATCGCTTGGAGGAAAAGCACGTGGACTTGGATTTATTAATACGTTAATCGCCAACTACAACATCAAAAATTTATTTCCGGGAGTTGAGATATCTGTTCCTTCTGCGGTTGTGATCGGGACGGAAGTGTTCGATACGTTTATGCGAGAAAATAATCTAGAAACTTTTGCTATCAATGAAACCGACGATATAAAAATAACTCAAAAGTTTATAGAAGCATTTTTCTTTCCGAAAGAAATCAAGCAGAAGCTTTATGATTATCTTGAATTAATAAAACAACCGCTTGCAGTTCGGTCATCGAGCCTGCTTGAAGATGCACAGTTCCAGCCATTTGCCGGTGTTTATGAAACTTACATGCTTCCGAACAGCAATGCTGATATTAATATCAGGCTGGATGAATTATTGCAGACAATCAAATGTGTTTATGCTTCCACATATCATCAAAAAGCAAAAGACTATATGAAGGCAACATCATATCGCCTTGAAGAAGAGAAGATGGCTCTGATAATTCAAAAGCTTGTTGGCACTGATCACAAAGGAAAATTTTATCCTGATTTTGCCGGAGTTGGAAAGTCTTTCAACTTTTATCCTGTTCAACCGCAAAAATCAGAAGACGGAATTGCTCTTGTTGCACTTGGTCTCGGTAAAACTGTAGTCGAAGGCGGAAACACTGTACGATTTTGTCCGAAATATCCGAAACATCTTCTTCAGTTCTTTTCGACAAAAGAAACTTTGAAAAATGCACAGCAGGATTTTTATGCACTCGATCTCAACGGCAAGCTCGATCATCATCCCGAATCAACAAGTGATCCTTTAGTAAAACGACACGAGCTTACTGAATCAGAATCAGATGGAACTTTATTTTCTGTTGGTTCAACATATTCATCTGAAAATGAAGCGGTCTATGACGGAATATCTCGTGAAGGAATAAGAGTTGTAACATTCGCACCGATATTAAAACACAAATTGTTTCCTCTTCCTGAAATACTAAATATGCTTTTAAGTTTAGGAAGCTGGGGAATGGGCTCACAGGTAGAAATTGAATTTGCAGTAAACCTTAGTGTACCGCCGGATAAGCCGAAAGAATTTGCAATGCTTCAGATGCGTCCTCTAGTAATAAGCAGAGAGATGGATGAATTAAAAATTGATTTTGTTCCGGAAGAATTAATTTGTCAAAGCAGTCAGGTTCTTGGCAATGGTTTAATTGATGGAATTTATGATCTGGTTCTTGTTGATAACAATAAATTCGATCGCGGTAAAAGCAAAGCCGTTGCACTTGAGATTGCAAAGTTGAATTCAAAATTATTGAAGCATAAGAAGCCGTACGTTTTAATTGGAATCGGAAGATGGGGCAGTCTCGATCCGTGGCTTGGAATTCCTGTTACATGGGATCAGATATCCGGTTCTGCAGCAATCGTAGAATCGGGCTTTAAAGATTTTGAAGTCGAGCCGTCACAAGGTTCACACTTTTTCCAGAACATTACTTCATTCCGTGTTGGCTACTTTACAGTCGATGCTTCAAACAAAATTGGTTTTATAGATTGGGATTGGCTTCTATCTCAGCCAGCTATTGAAGAGCTGGAATTTACACGACACCTCCGATTTAAAAATCCACTTTCAGTTAAAATTAACGGGCATAAGAACAAGGGAATAATTACCAAACCAAATTCCACTAAATAGCCCACTTCATTTTTATAAACTGAATAATTTTTTAGAGAAGTCAGCATACTCTCTTAACGTTCCAAATATTATCTTGTCATCTACAATTAATTCCTTTTTTCATCACACAGGAGTTCAAATGTCAGATTATGTAAAAAGTTTAATAGCAGAAGTAAAAGCTAAACACCCGGCTCAGCCGGAATTTCACCAGGCAGTTCAGGAAGTAGCAGAATCACTCGACCTTGTTCTTGAAAGACATCCGGAATACCGTTCAGCAAAAATCCTCGAAAGAATTATTGAACCGGAAAGAATAATTATATTCAGAGTTCCCTGGGTTGATGAACAGGGTGAAGTTCATATCAATATCGGTTACAGAATAGAAATGAACAGTGCAATTGGTCCATATAAAGGCGGATTAAGATTTCATCCATCAGTAAATCTCGGCATATTAAAATTTTTAGCCTTCGAACAAGTTTTCAAAAACAGCTTAACTTCTTTGCCAATGGGCGGAGGAAAAGGCGGATCCGACTTTGATCCGAAAGGTAAAAGCGATTTAAAGATTATGAGATTCTGCCAGGCATTTATGAGTGAATTGTTCAGACACATCGGTCCAAATACAGATGTTCCGGCTGGAGATATCGGGGTTGGCGGAAGAGAGATTGGATATTTATTCGGTCAGTATAAAAAATTAAGAAATGAATTTACAGGGGTTCTCACAGGAAAAGGTTTGAATTGGGGCGGTTCATTAATTCGTCCTGAAGCAACTGGTTACGGTGCAGTTTATTTTGCAGCAGAAATGCTCGGGACAAAAAGAGAAACATTGGAAGGGAAAATCTGTCTTGTTTCCGGAAGCGGAAATGTTGCTCAGTACACAGTTGAAAAAATTCTTGATCTCGGAGGAAAAGTAGTTACTCTTTCTGATTCGAACGGATACATTTATGATGAAGAAGGAATCACAAAAGAAAAGTTAGCCTTCCTGATGGAGATTAAGAATGTAAGAAGAGGAAGAATAAAAGAATACACCGATAAATATAAGAAAGCAGTATTCACTCCGCTTGAAGGAAATATGGATCACAATCCGTTATGGAATCACAAAGCACATTGTGCGTTCCCGAGTGCAACACAAAATGAAATAAATGCAAAAGATGCACAGAACTTAGTGAGGAATGGAGTTTATGTTGTAAGTGAAGGGGCTAATCTGCCAACCACAATTGATGGTGTAAATATTTTCCTCGATAATAAAATTCTTTACGGACCGGGTAAAGCAGCAAATGCCGGAGGTGTTTCCGTATCAGGATTGGAAATGTCACAGAACAGTATGCGTCTTCCCTGGACAAGAGAAGAAGTTGACAACAGGCT
>JANWIS010000189.1 GCA_025449775.1 Ignavibacteriaceae bacterium | reverse complement strand
TGATGTGGAATTCGATCAGGCTGATGAAATAGTTAGAATGACTTCTAAATTGCTCAGCTCAATTACAAAACAGATTGCATGTGTCACTTACCCGAATCTTGAATCAGGAATACTTGAGAAGATCCAATTAATAAATTTAACTTCCAGCAGGATTCTTGTTGTCATCAGCATAAAATCCGGATTGGTCAAAACAATCACGATGGAACTGGATACAGAGTTAAATGAATCGCTGATTGAATCAGTTCAGCTTGTATTAAATGAAAGATTATCCGGCTTAAGTCTGGAAGAAATACGAAATACTTTTAGAGAAAGATTTCTTGACATAGAGGATAAACAAAAACCAATAATCCGGCTATTTGTTGATTCGGTTGATAAACTTTTTAAAGATGATTATAAAACAGACCGGATGATAATTACAGGAGCAAAAAATGTAATACAACAGCCTGAGTTTGAAAATCCTGAAAACTTTCAAAGTATAATTGAACTGATTGAAGACAAAGACGTTATCGTTCATATAATGGAGAAATCTTCAGAATCAAAAAAAGAAGATGTGTTTATTTCTATAGGTAGTGAGCATATTGAAAAGAAACTTAAAGAATATAGTCTTGTAAGCAAGGAATACCAGTTTGGAGAAACAAGCGGAACGCTTGGGATTATTGGTCCGAAGCGAATGGAATATTCGAGGATTGTTGCAATAGTAGATTACATTGCAAAAGTTTTATCAGGTCATTTAAAATCATATTAATAAATAACGGAGAACATAGTTGATGTTAAGGAATAAAAAAGATAAGCATGATGAAGAAGAGAATATTGAATCAGGTAAAGACGAATCAGTAAGTGAGGAAGTAAAAGAAGAAAAATCAGTTGATCAGTCACAGGTTACAGATCAAAAAATAGCTGAACTTGAAACACAGGTAAAGGAATGGCAGGATAAATTCTTACGCAAAGCTGCAGAGTTTGAAAATTTTAGAAGAAGATCTGAAAATGATCAGCTTTCGTTAATTAATTATGCAGCTGAATCCGTAATAGTAAAACTATTAACCGTGGTGGATGATTTTGAGCGCTCACTTGCTCATATCGGTGATATAAATAATAATGCTGTTGTTGAAGGAATTAAATTAGTGTACGAAAAGCTTATGAAAGTTCTCACTGAGCAAGGCGTAAAAAAGATGCAGGTTAAAGGTGAACCGTTCAGTGTTGATCTGCACGATGCATTAATGCAGAAGAAAGATGATTCTGTTCCTCCTCACACTGTGTTAGAAGAAATTGAACCCGGATATCTTTACCGCGATAAAGTTATCAGGCACGCTAAAGTAATTGTAAGCCAAGAACTTTCATCCGATGAAATACAGATTCAGAATGATGAAACTTCCAACTCACCAAAAGCTGACGAATAATATTTAATATGACAAAAAGAGATTACTACGAAGTTCTCGGCATTACCAGGAATGCCTCAAAGGATGAAATAAAAAAAGCCTACCGTAAACTTGCGATGCAGTATCATCCAGACAGAAATCCTGGCAATAAAGAAGCGGAAGATAAATTTAAAGAAGCTGCTGAGGCTTATGAAATTCTCAGCAATGATGAAAAGAAAAATAATTATGACAGATTCGGACACGAAGGCGTAAGAGGAAGTACATTCGGATCAGAAGGTTTCTCTTCAGTTAACGACATCTTTTCTCATTTCTCTGATATATTCGGCGGTTCATCAATCTTCGATGATTTTTTTGGCGGAAGTCAGCGAGGAAGATCACGGAGACGTGGAAGCGGAACACCGGGAGCAGATCTTCGCGTTTCATTAAAACTTACTCTTGAAGAAATTGCTGCAGGTACTTCAAAAAAAATAAAAATAAAAAAGTATGTTCAATGTTCTGTGTGCAATGGAACCGGTGCACAAGCCGGAACATCATTAAAAACATGTCCGGTTTGTAATGGATCAGGTGAAGTAAAATCAGTTTCAAGATCAGTGTTCGGACAATTTGTAAATATAACTGCCTGCAATAATTGTAATGGTGAAGGACAGGTTGTTGATTCTCCCTGCAAGAATTGTATGGGTGATGGAAGAGTTCAGGATGAAGTTACAATAAAAATTGATGTTCCTGCCGGTGTTCAGGATGGAAATTATATGTCAATGAAAGGTGAAGCAAATTCCGGTAAA
The DNA here is from genome assembly GCA_025449775.1 of Ignavibacteriaceae bacterium. GTDB lineage: Bacteria > Bacteroidota > Ignavibacteria > Ignavibacteriales > Ignavibacteriaceae > IGN2. The sequence continues at coordinate 7,508 of JANWIS010000189.1, read as the reverse complement.
CGCGGAGGTCCACCGGGTGATATCATCGTTGTATTCCAGGAAATAAAACATCCGAATTTTATAAGAGAAAATGACGATATAATTTATAACCTGTTCATCACTTTTACTGAAGCTGCACTCGGATCAGAGGTTGAAGTTCCAACTTTAACTGGTAAAGCGATGTTGAAAATAGATGCCGGTACTCAGCCGGGCAAGTTGCTCAAGATGAAAGGAAAAGGAATCAGACATTTAAATTATTCAGGAAGCGGGGATCAGATAGTGAGAGTAAATGTTGCAATTCCACAAAAACTGAGTTCGAAAGAAAAAGAACTTCTGAAACAGCTTTCAGAAATGCCAAATATTAAATCATCTTCCGAGACTGAAGAAAAAAAATTTTTCAGCCGGTTCGGACTTTAATACTTTAAAAGAATTTGTTCTCGTTCAGGTCTTGGCAGTTACAGTTGTAGTAAAAGATTTTTCCCTCTTAAAAAAATGCTTAATAAACTATCTAAAAAAATCGGATTCACTGAAACTGAAATTACAGTAATTCTATTTCTTGCCGGAACTTTTCTTTTAGGTTTTATTTATAAGGAATTTTTTAAAGACAGCTATGAAACTGAATACAGGGACTTCGATTATTCAAAAGACGACAGCCTGTTCTCTTATTATTCCAATCTCGATCCTGAATCAAACCCGGAAGATTCATTGCTTAATACAAACCTGAAGATAAAACAAAAAGTTCTTGAACTTTCTGAAACTCCGACTTATACAAAGAAGGATATTTCTTCTTTAGCTGAAAAGAGTATCAATATTAATACTGCCGGAATAAAAGAGCTGACAATGCTGCCCGGAATTGGTGAAAAGACTGCAGAAAAAATTATTATGCTTAGGACTGAAAGAGGTAAATTTAAAAAGATCGAGGAGATAATGGATGTAAAAGGTATTGGTGAAGCAAAGTTCAGTAATATAAAAAAGTATTTATATGTTGATTAAGAATCAAAATTTTACCGGTTACAATTTTGAGAGACGGAATTGTTATGCTAACCTTCAAAAAACTATTTTAGGCTTTCTGAACAACATTATGTTCTGGAGGAAATTGGAATATGACTGAACCACAGAGTTCTACAGGAATTAATATTTCGTTTTCAGGGTTACAGATTATTGAAGCAGTAAAAGTCTCACACCTATATTCAATTGAAAACCTCGATCAAACTTTTATAAGTCCGCCATTAAATTTTGACGATGGTAATGAAACGTTATTAGAAACACAAATACAAAATGCTTTCGAAGAAATCAAATCGAGGAACCAGGTTAACATTACAGTAGCTTCATTCACGCTTCCACCTGAACTATTTATAACTATTCAGCTTCCATATGATAATAACCTTCAACACGAGGAGTTAATAGAAGAATTCCGCTGGGAATTATCACTACTTTATCCATTTATTTCTTCAGACGAATTAGCAATCAAATATTATCGTCTCGAAAACAAATCTTTATCCGAGCACAAATTTGTTCTCGTTGTCGCATTGAATAAAAAGTATCTTCTGTTTTGCAAAAAATTTTGCAAGATGAACAATCTTACTCCAAAATTTGTTGATAATGCATCTGTTTCAGCAAATCATTTTATAAATAATTTTTTCTCTATAGATAACGGATTCTCAACAATTAATATTTATAATTCCAGGAATTCAATGACGTTATTCATTAACAATTCTTCAAAACCGGTTTATGTAAAAGTGTTTCCAAAATCGGGTTCGGATTTTATTAAAACTATAGCCGAAGAACTTTCAATTAAATCATTAGAGTGGATTAAAACAGAACCATATCTTGAAGCATTTATTACAGGCGATTATACAGGTGATGAATTGATTGATGAGCTTTATTCATCTACCAGTATTAATTTTAAAAAATTGAATCCACTCGAGCTACTAAACGTTAAGCCCGGAATAATAGTTTCGGGATTATCCAATCAACAGAATTATACTTTTACATCGGCTGCAGGAATTGCTTCCCGCTTTAAGTAAATTTAGATCGAAGAGCAAAAATGCGTTTAAGAATTACGTCCGGGTACTTAAAAGGAAGAATGATTAATGTTCCCCGGTCTGAATTAATAAGACCAACCACGGAAAGAGTAAGGGAAACAATTTTCAATATTCTAAATAACAAGATGTCTTTTGAAAATACAAAAGTGCTTGATTTATACGCCGGTTCGGGTGCATTAGGTTTTGAATCTTTAAGCAGAGGTTCTGAAGAGATTCATTTTGTTGAAAACAGCGGCGTGATTTTTGAAAATCTTCAAGAAAATATTTCTTTACTAAAAGCTGAAGAGAAAACTAAGTTATTCAGAATGAGTGCATTAAAATTTTCATCGCTTGAAAAAAGATCGGGATACGATTTGATACTTGCAGATCCGCCGTTTTTTAAAGATGATATTTATAATGTAGTTGAAAATATACTCAGCAATAAATACCTTCTCGAAGATTGTTTTATGATAATTGAAAGATCTATCCAGACCAAGGGTAAAGATGTTGAGAATTTTAATACAGAACCGTTCAAAATTATTGGTGACACGTGTTTATACGAAATAAAATATCAGGATTAATTTTTATCTGCCTGGTTTTGTGTTTCATTTCAATTGGTTATTCTCAGCCATTTGATAGAAAGCTGGAATTAATCCCTGTTACCGATGGAGAAGGATTAATTGAAAATACTTTTTCAGGTGGACATAATAATCTCGAACATCAGTTTATTGATATTGACGCTGATTTGGATCTTGACATTTTTTATCTCGATAGTGATGAAACTTTTGGATGGTTTAAAAACAACGGGAATGTATCCACTTCGCTTTATGATTTTTCACTTTCAAAAATAACAGGACTTAATTTTTCCAACTGGTTTTATTTTGTCGATATCGATGCAGACGGTGATCTAGATTATTTTACCGGGAACAACGACTTGATCTCCTTTAATAGAAACACCGGAACAACTATTTCACCTTCATTTACAGAAGTAACGGACACTGTAAAAGATGATATTGGTCAACCGATATTTAGTGAGTTTGGAAGCAACCCAATCTTTGTTGATATAGATGATGATGGTGATTTTGATTTTATCACTGGAAACTCGGTTGGAACACTTACATTTTACGAAAACATCGGGACACCTCAGAACTACATTTTTAAATTTATAACAAACCAATGGCAGGATATAATAATTATCGGCGGAGCTGATGATCCGATGCACGGTGCAAGTTCGATTGATTTTATTGATATCGATTCGGATAATGATCTCGATTTATTTTGGGGAGATTTTTTTGGTAAAAGTATTTACGTAATTGAAAACCTGGGAACCGCATCAAAACCTGATATGAAAAGGATTTCAGATATTTATCCTGTTAATGCCGACAGTGTTTATACAAGCGGATTTAATATGCCAAGATTTGCTGATACTGATGGAGACAACGATTATGATTTATATGTTTCTGTTCTTTACGACCCGACTGTTCCTCAGTCCTTAATGTATTATGAAAATAACGGAACACCTCAATCTGCTAACCATAGTTTTATTACTGAAGATTTTTTAAAAACACTTGATGTTGGAAATAACAGCGTACCGGAATTTGTTGATATAGATGGTGACACTGACCTTGATCTTTTTATTGGTTCGTTAAAAAATCCAACAGGTTCTATTCATTTTCTTGAAAACACTGGAAGCATTTCAGATCCGGAATATTCATACTTCGATTCTTTATTCTTCAACATTGAAATTGATTTGAGTGTTTCTTCTTCATTTGGAGATTTGGATAATGACGGAGATTATGATCTCATCATTGGAAAATTTGATGGCAAGCTTGAAATATTTTTCAATACTGGAACAGTACAATCGCCTTCATTTTTAAGTGGCAATCCATTACTTAATAACCTTGGAGTTGAAATTGATATTGGCTCATCTGCATTTCCATTTTTAATAGATGCTGATGGAGATTTAGATCTTGATCTTATCATCGGAGCTTTCAATGGAAGATTTAACTTTTATGAGAATACCGGAAATTCATCTTCATTCCAGTTCACATTGAACAGCAATTATTTTGCAGGACTTGATGTTGGTGATAATAGTACCCCATTCTTCTTCGATTATAGTGAGGATGGAATTTATGACCTTTTTTCCGGAAACAGGGATGGTAACTTTTTTTATTTCCGAAATGATGGAAGTGTTTCTGCACCAATTTGGAATGAAATAACTAATGAATTCGTTTCCGAAAATTTCGGCGGGAACACATCAGCTTGTTTTGTTGATATTGATAACGATACTGACTACGATTTATTCCTTGGAAATGTAAAAGGAGGGCTATATTTTTACATCAACTCTGAAATATCAAATATTGTTGAATGGGAAATCGGCTTAATTGATAATTATTTGTTAGAAGCATTCCCCAATCCGTTTAACCCTGGAACTATAATCAGAATTCAAACTAAGGAAGGAAAAGATACGGAAATAAACATCTTCAATTCCCTTGGAGAAAAAGTACAAACTTTGTTCGATAATTATCTACCTTCAGGAACAAAAGATTTTTACTGGCAGGGCGAAGATAATTCAGGAAATATCCTTCCATCTGGGATATATTTTATTATAGCATCCTCAGCTCAGAATCAAAAAGTAATTAAAGTTTCTTTTCTTAAATAAATAAAAGAAAGTCTCTATGAAAAAATTAATATTACTGTTTTATGTAATGTCGATTACTTTATTCAATTCAATCTGTCTTCAGGGACAGGATATAACTTTACTCGGTTCGCTTAATCCTTACCCGGGTTCTGCGTATGCAAATATCTGGGGATATTATGCTAATGGCAGAGAGTATGCAATAATGGGAGTTGAAGGCGGTACTACAATCATCGATATAACTAATCCAGCAGCACCCGTTGAAGTTGAATTCATTCCGGGTCCATTTGCACCTCCTTACGAATGGAGAGAAATAAAAACTCATCTTAACTATGTTTATGTAGTAAGTGAAGGTGGTGGTACAGGTTCAGGAATGCAGATCATAGACCTTTCAAACCTGCCAGTTAGTGCAACATTGGTAAATACATACAATACAACTTTTACATCTGCACACGAAATTTATATTGCCGATGGATTCGCTTACGTTGTTGGAACAAACCAGGGAGGAATGCATATACTAAGTTTAGCAAATCCTACAAACCCTGTTCAGGTTGGTTATTATGGAAGCAGCGGTTATATACACGATGTTTATGTATGGAATGATACTGCCTATGCTTCTTCAGTAAATACTTATGACCTTGTTAATCTTTCAAATAAATCCAACCCTCAATTAATTAGTCAGAGTGCAGCAATACCAGGAATTTATGCACACAGCGGCTGGTTAACTGAAGATAAAAGATATTTTATTGCCTGCGAAGAATTTAATGTAGTGGATTTAACTGTATGGGATTTGCAGGATAGAACAACCTGGGATTTAGTGGTTCCAAGCTGGCAGTTAGCAGGAACGAATCCAATCCATAATATTTTTATACTTGGACAATATGCACACATTTCTTATTACAAGGATGGCTATATAGTAATGGATGTTTCTAATCCTTCAGATCCAACATTGGTTGCTCAGTATGATACTTATCCAGGCACTGGAGGAGGAACTTACAATGGAGCCTGGGGTGTTTATCCATATTTACCATCCGGTAACAGCATAGTATCGGATATGTCAACGGGTTTATATGTATGCAGATTTGAACCACCCGTTCCGGTTGAGTTAACTTCGTTTACTGCAAGTACATCGGGAAGTTCAGTTACTCTTAATTGGACAACATCAACAGAAGTAAATAATCTCGGTTTTGAAATACAGAGAAGAACAGGCAGTGAGTTTGTTACGATAGGATTTACAGAAGGTTTTGGAACTTCAACAGAGATTCATAATTATTCCTATATAGATCAGGATTTAAATAATGGAATTCATACATACAGACTGAAGCAAATAGATTTTGACGGTACTACTAAGTATTCTGATTTAGTTGAAGTTCAGGTATTTTTCGTAACATCTCTTGAACTTGAACAGAATTATCCAAATCCATTTAATCCTTCAACAACAATAAAATATTCAGTTCCTGAAAATGGATTAGTAAATCTTTCGGTTTACAATTTACTTGGAGAAAAAGTTGCTGAGCTGGTTAATGATGTGTTGAATACCGGTGAGTACAACGTAAACTTTAACGCTTCTCAATTAACATCCGGAATATATATCGCAAAACTTAACGCTGGAAGTCTAGTTAAATCAATTAAAATGAGTTTAGTAAAATAAATTATAGAGTTAATCATGAAAGAAAAGATCATATTTCTGTTTTGTCTTTTTACAGCTGCAACTTTTTCCCAGATTGTAGAATTCAAAAGCCATCTCAATCAATATCCATCAACAGGCTACAGTGATATCTGGGGTTATACTGATCCATCAGGAAATGAATATGCACTTCTTGGTGTAAGGACTGGAACATCAATTGTAAGTTTGGCTGATCCCACAAATCCTGTTGAAGTTGCATTCATTCCTGCTACATATTCAATTTGGAGAGAACTTAAAGTTCATGGTCAGTATGCTTATGTTGTTGCAGATGCAACATCAGACGGCTTACAGATTATCGATCTTACAAACCTTCCAAACTCTGCAACATTAGCTAACCAGATTACAACGTGGTTTTCCGCAGCACATAATATTTATATTGATAATGGATACGCTTATGCTATTGGAACTAATACAAATGGTGGCGGAATGCATATCCTCGATTTGTCCAACCCTGTTAATCCTGTAAGAACAGCTGTATACACAGGAAGCAATTACATCCATGACATTACAGTTTTTAACAACGACACAGTTGTTGCAGCAGCAGAAGATTCTTATGATCTAGTAAATGTCAGCAACAAATTCAGTCCTCAATTAATTTCTGTAAGCCAGGGAATTCCCGGGATGTATGCACACAGCGGATGGATGACTGAGGATAACAGATATTTTTATGGAACAGAAGAATTTAATGTTGTTGATATTACAGTCTGGGATTTAGTGGATAGAACAAGCTGGGATCTTGTTATTCCTTCTTGGGAAATGCCTACCAGTTCAACTGTTCACAATCTTTATATCAAACGAAATTATGCGCACATTTCTTATTACTCAGATGGATATGTTGTTCTTGATATTTCAGATCCGGTAAATCCAGTTGTTGCCGGACAGTATGACACTCCTGATATGTGGGGAACTTTTCCGTACTTCGCTTCCGGTCTTGTGATTTGTTCAGATATAGATAACGGACTTCATGTTTTACAGTTTAATGATCCTGTACCTGTAGAATTAAATTCATTCACCGCAGCTGCAAATAACCAAGACGTAAAATTGAACTGGTCAACTTCAACCGAAACTAATAATCAAGGTTTCGAGATTCAGAAAAAACAAGGCAACTGGTTTTATACAATCGGATTTGTTGAAGGAAACGGAACAACAACAGAACTTAAAAATTATTCTTTCACTGATA
>JANWIS010000188.1 GCA_025449775.1 Ignavibacteriaceae bacterium | reverse complement strand
TTCCAGATTTCCTTACGAAGAAATTACACCACTCGTCACACTGGTATTAGAAGATGAAATTTTTAATATAGCAGTAGATAAAGATGGAAAACATTTGACCGCCGTTATAAAAAAATCAAACGGACAGCAATCAATAATTTATTTTGAAGCTGCTGATTTATTAGAAAGATCCGAATTTAATTATAAGATTATTTCGAACAGCGGATCTCCGGAAAACCCTTCATGGAGCAAAGACGGAAATTTTCTTTATTGGAATGCATATACTAATGGGGTGTCGAATATTTACAGGTTTGATTTCAACAACTCATCAATCAAAGCACTCACACATTGCAGTTCTGGACTTTTTAAGCCCATTGAAATTACTCCTGATTCAATCTTTGCTTTTGAATTTTCTCTCGATGGATTTAAACCTGTTATCTTCAAAAATGAACCAGCAGAATATTTGCCCGCAATAAACTATCTTGGTCAAAGCGTACTTGAAAAAAACTCTAACCTTTATAATTGGACACTTACAAAAGATTCTTTGGATTCAACACCTCTGGATTTTTCAAAAGAGCTTGGATACAATGGATTATCAAATCTGCATATACATTCTATAATTCCCGTCGTTAGTGGATTTCAAAACCAGGTTGTGTTTGGTTTGTTCACAAGAATTTCAGATCCTCTTATGATCCATGATTTTTATATGGAAGCCGGAGTTTCTCCTCTTAATGAAAAACCAAGTTCACCACTCTGGCATCTCAGGTTTAAATATGATTACAACCAGCTATTTTATGTTGATGTTTTATACAACGGCGCAGACTTTTTTGATTTATTCAACGAGAGAAAAAGAGGAATGATCGGAACTCAATTCAAGCTCGGACACACATATTACTGGAAGTATGATAACCCCCTTAAAATAAAACAAGCTACAACTTTAACTTTTTACAGAGATGTTCAATTTATTAATGACAATCTTGTTCCTGTTTCACAGCCAGATTTTGCAGTTCTGGCGACAAATACAAACCTAAAAAATCTTAGAAGAAGTATTGGAAGCTCGGATTTTGAGCAGGGAAATGAAATAAACTGGACAGCAACGCTATACGGTACAGAATTTGACCAACCTGAATTTGCGGTGAATACATATTTGGAAGTGAGTGATTTTTCTACTTGGTTGTGGAATCATAACGTCTTTCACGTAAAAATTGCAGGTGGTTATCTCTGGGATAATGAAAATCTTGTTCAATCCAGATATTATTTTGGAGGTTTTGGTAACCGTGGAGTTGATAATGATGATATCAAACAGTTCAGAAGAGTGTTCAGGTTTCCAGGAATTCCAATCTACAGTCTTATCACTGACAGGTTTGGAAAGATAATGCTTGAAAATGATTTTCCTCCGATCAGAGTTTCTGATTGGCTGCTTCTCGATCAGTTTGTAAATCATTTTGATTTTTCTGTTTATTCACAAGGATTAATCACTAAGATGGATTTGGAAAATTATTGGATTGATCTCGGAGCTCAAATGGATGTCAAATTAAAACACTGGTACAATCTGGAATCAACAATTTCTGCTGGTATTGCTAAAGCATGGTCATTACCTAATGGATTGAATGATTGGGAGTGGTTTGTGTCTATTAAACTTTTGAAAGATTAATTAATAGAAGAATATTCAATATGAAATTCTCTGACTTTAAAAAAAATATAGATGATGGAATTAAAAATGTAATTACAGAAGATGAATCTTCCGAAAGGTTGAAAAATCTTGAAGCGATACTTAATGTAGTCAACACAATCAACAGGTCTTTAATATTAGAGGATGTACTTGAGCTCGTATTAAAGAATTCAATCCGGCTTACAAATTCAGAAAGAGGATTTATTGTTTTACAGAATGACTCAGGTGACCTGGAATTTAAACTCGGATTAGATGACCAGAATGAAAACCTGCCAAAAGAATCTTTTGAAGTAAGCACAACTGTTGTTGAAGATGTTTTCAATAACGGTCAATCGATTTTTATTGAAGGAGCCCAGAGCGATGCAACTTATGATCCCACAAGAAGTATTTTAAAACTTGATCTTCAAACAATTCTCTGTTCGCCGTTAATAACTAATGGAAAAAAGATAGGTGTGGTATATGTTGACAGTAAACATCTTCATAAAATAAAAGTAAGAGAAATAACTGGAACATTTGAAATTCTTGCCGGTCAGGCAGCTGCTGCAATTAGAAATGCACAGTTGTACGACAATCAATTGAATGCTTACAATGCATTACAGGAAGCGAATGCACAGTTGATACAGGCAGAGAGAAAAGTTTTAAAGTCGGGCATTGATGCTGAGATTGGTCAATCGTTGCAAGGATTAGTGCATCTTGCTCTTTTGGAAACGGAAAGTCTTCTTAGAGTGATTGAAAAAACGCAAGTAGATTACGAAGGTAAAAGTCAGGTCGATGATCTTTTATTTGACAGGTTGAAATTAAAATCAAAAGTGGCAGCCGACAGCATTCGCAACATTCAAAAATATGCTCAGGTTTTGCTGGAGACTTCTTTCACAGATTTGAAAAAAGGCAATAACGATCTCAACCGTACAATTCAATCAGTAATTAAATATCTTTCACCGCTTAAAAAATTCGGATCTGTTACATTTAAGACTGAATTAAATCCGCTTCCTCTTTGTAATTTTGATTCGGAACAAATTCAGCATCTGATTGTTCATCTTATATCAAATTCAGCAGATGCAAAAAAAGATGCAACTATTTTGATAAAATCTTTTGAAAAAGAAGACCGTAATTACGTAGAAATTCAGGATGATGGTCCGGGATTCACTGAAAAATTAAATGAGAATACTTCGGCAGTGTTTAATTTAAGCAACACCGGGTATGGTTTATTCCTTTGTAAAAGCATAATCGACAAACACAAAGGAGAAATAAAAATCCTTAATAGTGAAAAAGGAGCACTGATTCAATTTTCATTACCAACTGGTAAATAATGGAAGATACAGTTTATAAATATTTTGAACTTTGCTATGACCTTTTGCCATTCCCTATTGAGGCATTTGACAAAAAAGGATTCGTGTTTTATGTAAACAGTGCATTCTCAAAAAAATGGGGATATACAATTAATGAATTAAACGGGTATTCTTATTCAACTGATAACGAGCTCGTAAAAAGAAATATTGCACAGAAGATTAGTGAAGTTTTTAATTCTCAAAAAACTTTGCACCTAAAAAATTATATTGATTCGAGATTGCTCGGAGGTGAAAGAGCAGCACCCTTCCTAAAAACCACAATTTTTCCAGCTACAGTAGAAGGTAAAGATTTTGTTGTCCTTTTCCACGAAGACCAGACAGATATTATACTTGCAGAAGAAGAAGTTAGAAAAGCCAGGGATACAAGCAAAGAAGCAGAAAGACTCAAGGATACCTTTCTTAATGTACTATCACACGAATTAAGAACACCTCTGAATATCATTCTCGGATATTCAACAATCATCAAAGAAAATTTAAGAGATAAAATCAGCAGTGAAGATAGAATTTACATTGATAACCTTTACTCAGGAAGTGAAAGATTATTTAAGAGCATAACACAGATGCTCGAGTTTGCACAAATTGAAGCTGGTAAGTTCCAGATGAACATTGATTCATTCGATCTCGTTAATATTTTTAAAAATTGTATCGAGCCGTTTAAGAAGAAAGCTGCCGAGAAAAAACTTGACCTGGCAACACGTTTTGAAGAAGAAAATATTTTTGTCGATATAGATTTGCAGTGTGTTGAAGGAGTAATTAATAATCTTGTTGAGAATTCTATAAAGTTTACGAAGCAGGGTTATATCGATATTGAAGTGACAATTCTTAAAGAAAGAGAACTTGCTGTATGCAAAGTGAAAGATACTGGTATTGGAATTTCAACTGAGTACCTTGATCATCTTTACAGACCTTTCAGCCAGGAAGATCTTGATATTGGAAGAACATTTGAAGGCAATGGGTTAGGACTTGCAATTTCCAAAAGATACATTGAAAAAATGGGCGGTTCTTTAATCGTCGATAGTATAAAGGGTGTTGGCACTACTTTTACATTTACTCTTCCGCTTGCTAAGATCGGAAAAATTGAAAGACTTAAACGTACTTCCGGTATAAGTAATGGTCTTTCGAGAATATTAATGCTTGATGACAGTGGAGATTCGTACGAGCTGATTAAAGCCTTTCTAAAAGACAGTTATGATGTCAATCTTTTCTCTGCAAAAGAATTTCACAGGGATATTCTGTCATCAGAGAAGTTCGATGCATTAATTTTTGATGTTACAATTAATTTCTGGGAGAAAGGGCTTGAAATAGTACGTGAAGTTAAAAAAGCTGAAAGCGAAAAAATTCCGGTACTGGTTTTATCTAGCGAGTTTTTACAAGAAAAAATTCAGCAATTCCGTAGTGCCGGTGCAGATGAATTTTTGGTAAAGCCTTTTGCAAAAGGTGATCTCGTTTCGATGATAAATAAAATAACAGTCCACTAATAGTTACTTCCTCATTTTACTTTTCTTCTAATATCCCCGGTAAATTTTCTGTTAATTCTATTTTTTATTGGTTATTTTTTAATATAATTAATTTCATTCTATTAAATGCAGAAATTATTTACAGATTAGATTATGTCAAAAGAATTAGCTGAGCTCAGAAAAAAAATAAATTCACTTGGCAACAAAAAAAATGCTGAAACAATGAAATGATTCTTTAAAACCGGTGAAGGTGAGTATGGTGAAGGAGATGTTTTTGTTGGTCTCAATGTTCCAACACAAAGAAAATTAGCAGGTGAGTTTAAACATTTGTCATTACCTGATTTAAAAGAATTACTCTCCTCTCCCGTTCACGAAGAACGGTTGATCTCTTTATTAATTCTAGTTGAAAAATATTCCAAGGGTAACAAAATAGATAAAGATAGCATTTACAAATTTTATCTGAAAAACAGGAAAGGAATTAATAACTGGGACCTTGTAGATCTATCTGCTCCCAAAATTATCGGTAAACATCTCGAGAATGAAGACAAAAGCATCTTATTTAAACTTGCAAATTCTGGTAATCTATGGGATCGAAGAATAGCTGTTTTATCAACACAGCATTTTAATAAATGCGGAAATTACCTTCCCGCATTGCAGATTTCTGAACTACTTTTAAATGACAAACAGGATCTTATCCATAAAGCAGTTGGCTGGATGCTGAGAGAAATTGGGAAAAAGGATTTAAAGGTTGAAGAAGATTTTCTAAAACAGCATTATCTTAAAATGCCAAGGACCATGCTGCGATATGCGATTGAAAAATTCCCCAAGGCGAAAAGGGAAAAATATCTTCTTGGTAAAATGCAGAAGATTAAATTAGTCTAAAATTATTCCGAAAAGTGCTGCATACATAATTTTATAAATTTCAGTATTATCAATCTTGCCAATCATCAATTCAGAATTTAAACCTTCTGCTCTTGCGATAACTGAACCATAAACATCATCTGTGGTTGACCACGCAACTGCAAATGTAAACCTGTTACCGGAATTATCTTTTTCAGAAATAAAAGGAATTGAATTTGTTCCATTAATTCCATCCAAAGGTGAACCGTTCTTTGAAGTATCCGGTAATTCTATTTCAGGCATCATATCTTTTTCTAAAAATCCATAAACCTCCATTCCGCCAGCTTCGCTGTCGGCAGCTGTAATAATCAATGTGTTAGGATTTTCTGAATGATATTTCAACGCGATACCTATTGCATCATCAGCCCGTTTGAGCGCTTCGAAGTGACCATTTGCATTATTCTGGTTGCCAAAATTATCTGTTCCTTCTTCTTCAATGACCAGAAAAAAGTTTCCTTGTTTTGCTGAAAGGAATTTGATTGCTGCATCAGTCATCTCAGCTAATGTTGGGGCTTCCGGCTGGTAATTTTTAAGACCCAGTTGAATAAGTTCTTCCTCGGATTTATCATTGAATGTGTGACCAGCTGCAAAAATTCCTAAAACTTTTTCCGCATCTGCCGGAATTGAAATTAATTCCTCTCTTGTATAAATAATATAATAACCAAGCTGTTTTGCCAGTTCAATCAGGTTAATATTATCTTTTCTTGTTCCCGAGCTAAATTTTCCTTTCATCCCTTCCGGCAATAAAATTTCTTCGCCTCCTCCAAAAATCAGGTCAGCACCTGATTCAATTATTTTTTTTGCAATTGCATCTTCATTGCTTCTTGAAACATCACTTGCAACAAAAACACCGGAACCGGGCTCAACAATTTTTCCGCTGTTTATTATCCCGATATTTATTCCTTTGCTTTTTGCCTCCATCATTATACTCAGGTTGCTTCCCGATCTTGAAAAAACCTGATCAGTTCCATTCATTCCATAGGATAACATTTGAACTTTCACTCCGTATGCATGAATTGTTGCACCACTTTCTGAAGAGCTTGTTAATGAGTTTGAAGTGTGACCCTGGTATAATCCAATTTTCGTCAAGCGATCCCAGTTTAATTCTCCATCCGGTCCGTAATAAAGAACTCTTGTTGCATTCCAGCCAGCCAAACCAGTTCCATCAGGGTGAATGAATATAACATTGCCATGTTTTTCAATCTGTTTATTCTGGCAGGATAAAGTAGTCAGCAATATTATTACATTTATAAAGACAATCTTGAAAAGATGATTGAACAATTCTTTTTTCATGTTAGCTCCCGGTTGATGATGATTTGCTTATACAAATTAACAAATTCATATAAATAGAAATTATTATCATTTTGTTAAGACCAGACTCAATCTTAAATTTACCACCGAAATTTTCTTCAAAATCACTCGAAAGGTTAATGAGTAAAAAACCAGATTCAACTTTTAACGGTAAGCCTTCAATTTTTTTCACTGATAAAGAAGTTCCAACTTCTTATAGTCTCTCCAATCAATTTGCAGAACATTTAGAATTCCGATTGATACGTGACCGTATTACAGCAACTGGCGAGGATGCATATTATGCTCTATCTCTTGCTATAAGAGATAAGCTAGTACGAAAGTGGTTGAGAACACAACATCAGTATAATCAGAAAGATGTTAAGCGTGTTTATTATTTATCTCTCGAATACCTTATGGGAAGACTGCTCGGAAATTCGTTAATAAATATGGATTACTATGATGAGTGTTATAAGATTTTAAAGGAAGATGGATACAGTCTTGAAGAAATAAGAGAATTTGAACACGATATGGGATTGGGTAATGGTGGTTTGGGCAGGCTTGCATCGTGTTATTTGGATTCAATGGCAACACTCGAGTTACCGGCCTATGGGTACGGAATAAGATATGAATATGGAATATTCAATCAGGCTGTTGAAAACGGTGCTCAGGTTGAGTATCCTGACCATTGGCTGCAGAAAGGAAATCCGTGGGATATTCTTCGACGTGATCTGGATTACCGTGTTAAGTTTTATGGTAAAACAAATAAAGTTTTGAACCCTGATGGAACTTATGGATTTGAATGGGTTGACACTGAAGATGTTCTTGCAGTTGCTTACGATATTCCTGTTCCCGGATATAAAAACGATACAGTAAATAATTTGAGATTATGGCAGGCGAAAGCTTGTTCTGATTTTAACTTTAAAGAGTTTAATGCTGGTGATTATGTAGCAGCCGTTGCCTCTAAAACAGATTCTGAAACGATCTCAAAAGTTTTATATCCAAACGATTCTTACCTTGAAGGAAAATTTCTTCGACTAAAGCAGCAATATTTTTTCACTTCTGCTACTTTGCAGGATATAATCAGGATATATAAAATAAATCATCAAACGTTTGATAAATTTTCTGAGAAGAACGCAATCCAGTTAAATGATACGCATCCTGTCATTGCTATTCCGGAATTGATGAGAATTTTAATCGATGATGAAAAATTAAGCTGGGAAAAAGCATGGCAGATCACAAGTAAAACTTTCGCATATACAAACCACACTGTTGTGCCTGAAGCACTTGAAGAATGGTCGTTACAACTTTTTGAAGAACTTCTTCCTCGTCATATACAGATTGTATATGAGATCAACAGAAGATTTATTGAAGAAGTGAGAAAAAATTATTCTACTGACCCAAATATTCTTACTTCAATGTCAATCATTAATGAAAAAGATGGTAAGTCTGTGCGAATGGCTAACCTGGCTATTGTTGGAAGTTTTGCTGTGAACGGAGTTGCCGCATTGCATACAGAAATATTGAAGACAAGAATTTTTTCTCACTTTCATAAAATGTATCCTGGAAAATTTATTAATATCACTAATGGAATCACACCGCGTAGATGGCTGAAAACTGCAAACCCGTTTTTGTCAAAAGTAATTAGCGATAAAATAGGTGAAGGATGGGTGTACGACCTTGATGAATTACGTAAACTCGAAAGAAGGGTTGATAATCCTGAGTTCAGAGAAGAATTCAGAACAGCAAAGTGGCTGAATAAAAAATTGTTGATCAATTTTATTGAGAGTGATAATGGAATAAAGATAAATCCTGAATCTTTGTTCGATGTTCAGATAAAAAGATTTCATGAATATAAACGGCAGCTGTTGAATGTCCTTCATATAATCACTCTTTATAACAGGATAAAGGAAAATCCTAAAATTGAAATGGTACCTCGGACAATTATTTTTGCCGGCAAAGCAGCTCCGGCTTACTTTATGGCAAAGCTGATTATAAAACTTATCAACTCAGTTGCTGAAGTAATAAATAAAGATCCCGATGTTGGAGATAAATTAAAGGTTATTTTTATCCGGAATTATTCTGTAACCCTTGCGGAAAAAATAATCCCGGCAGCCGATCTTTCTGAACAGATATCGATGGCAGGACTGGAAGCGTCCGGAACAGGGAATATGAAGTTTACACTAAACGGTGCTTTAACAATCGGGACAATGGATGGTGCAAACATTGAAATACGCGAAGAAGTAGGTGAAGAAAATATTTTTATTTTTGGTTTGCTTGCAGACGAAGTATTAAAGCTTAAAAGTGCCGGCTACAGCCCGATGAAACATTACAGCTCCAATCCATCATTAAAAAAAGTTATTGATATGATTACATCAGATTTCTTTAGTAAAACCGAACCGGGAATCTTTAAACCGATCGTTGATAAATTATTAGGGGATGATTATTACTGTCTGCTTGCCGATTATCAATCATACATTGATGAACAGGATAAAGTAAGCAAACTTTATACTGATCAGGAAGAATGGACAAAGAAAGTAATACTTAATGTTGCACGCGTCGGAAAGTTTTCCAGCGACCGGTCGATTAAAGAATATGCAACGAATATCTGGAAAGTTGAACAAATTAAAATTCCTCAATCATAAAAAAACAGGATCAGATGAGTTACGAAGTACATCCGAAAACCAGAATTGGTCACGTCCATTTAACAGTTGGAAATCTTGAAAGAGCGGCAAAGTTTTATACTGAAATGTTAGGATTTTCTGTAACTGCAAGATTTGGTGATTCAGCAATATTCCTTTCCTCAGGAAATTATCATCATCATATCGCTTTAAATACCTGGGCTGGAGAAAATGCAGTTTCACCACCTCCAGGACACACTGGCTTATATCACTTTGCAATTCTTTATCCAAGCAGAGAAGAACTTGCAAGAGCTTTTAAAATTCTTTGGGAAAGTAAATATCAAATTGATGGGGCATCTGATCATGGTGTATCCGAATCAATTTATTTAAAAGATCCTGATGGAAATGGAATTGAACTTTATTGTGACAGACCACAGGAAGAATGGCCTGTTGATGAGGAAGGGAATTTAGTATTATTTACAAAAGCTTTGGATCTACCTGGTCTTCTTTCGGAGTTGAATAACAATTGATTAAAATCCTATCCGTTTTTCTTTACTTAGCAAGTTCTTGTTCTATTGATGCAATAACCTTTTGATCTGTTGGCTCCACTTTCGAACGATATCTGGCTACGATTTTTCCTTCTTTTGAAATAAGGAACTTTTCAAAGTTCCATTTAACATCACCAGATTCAGTAACACTATTGGTTGTCAGCTTTTCGTAAAGCGGTGACTTTTCGCTTCCAACAATTTTTACTTTATCGAAAAGTTTAAATGTAACTCCGTAATTAGAGCTGCAGAAATTTTGTATCTGTTCATTCGTGCCGGGTTCCTGTCCGCCAAAATCATTGCATGGAAAAGCGAGTATCTCGAATCCTTTTTGATTATACTCTTTATAAATTTCTTCCAATCCTTCATAATGCGGTGTGTATCCGCACTCGCTGGCTACATTTACAATCATCAAAACTTTTCCCGCATAATCGGATAGTTTAATTTCTTGACTGTTCATATCCAGAACAGTAATATCATAAATATAATTTTCCAGTTGAGTTTCGTTTTTTTTGGCTGAAAGATTTGAATTATCCTGTGCTATTATGTTGAAGCCAGAAGTAAACACAAATAAAATTAGTATTACAATTTTAAACATAACTTCTCCTGAAGCTTATCTCGTTTTTATAAATGATAATTGAACTTAATAAAAATCTGTTGTGAGATCAAAGAATAAATTACTATCTCTTCGAACTGGTTCGACGGAAAGAATTAGCTCATCAAAGCAGCAATTGCTGCTGTGTTTACAATATCATCAACACTGCATCCACGGCTGAGATCAAAAAATGGTTTTCGTAATCCCTGAACCATTGGTCCGACTGCTTCTGCTTTTCCCCATCGTTGTGCAATTTTATAACCGATATTTCCTGAATTAAGATCAGGAAAAATTAAAACATTTGCTTTTCCAGCAGCACTACTTCCCGGTGCTTTTTTCTTTCCGATTGATTCAATGACTGCAGCATCAAATTGCAGTTCACCATCAACATTTAAATCCGGTCTCTTCGAACGAATAATTTCAATTGCTTTCAAAATTTTATTTATTGCTTCGTGCTTTGCACTTCCTTTTGTTGAGAACGAAAGCATTGCAACTATCGGCTCTTCGCCAGTCAGTTTCCTGTGATTATCTGCTGTTGAAATTGCAATATCTGCTAATTGTTTTTCATCGGGATCAGGAACGACTGCACAATCAGCAAAAGAATAATTTTTTTCAGGAAAGAGCATTAGAAAGAAACTTGATACAATTGAAATTCCATCCGGCATGCCGATGCATTGAATTCCAGCTCGGAGTACATCTGCAGTTGCAGAAGCTGAACCTGCAACACTGCCATCAGCCATATTTTCCTTCACCATCATTGCAGCAAAAAATAAATCCTGCTGAACCTGGTTTCGTGCTTGTTCAATTGTAACTCCTTTGTGTTTTCTGAGATTGAAAAAAATATTTGTAAAATTGCTCAGCTTTTCAGCTCTGGTTGGATCTATAATTCTTACTCCGGACAAATCAACATCTAGGTTTTTAGAATCTTTTAAAATCCGGTTCTCATCACCCAGTGTTATAACTGAAACAATTTTTTCTTTTGCAAGTCGCTCGGCTGCTTTAAGAACTCTTTCATCATGAGATTCAGGCAGAACAATTGTCTTTCTGAGCTTTGATGAATTAGCCTTTATTTCGTTCATCAGTTTGATATCCATAAATACTCCTGAGTTTAAAGAAATTATGTATCAAAATTACTAAAAAGCATTATTAATAATTTTGTTTTGGGTAAGCAGAAATACTTTTTGTGCACAATTCAGATCAACTAAAAAAGATGCTAATAAATATTACCGATTAGCAATTATGATGTCTGGATTCACATGGTTTTAGATTGATTTTTGATACCGTTTAATTTACATTCACAACCTTAATTTTTTTATGATAGCAGAAAATCTACAGCAGTTGAGGGAAAGAATAACTGCAAAGTGCATTGAGTGCAGTCGTAATCCTGATAATATTAGGTTGATCGCAGTATCAAAGTTCTTTGGAACAGAGGCAATTATCGAAGCGAACAGGCTTGGGATAAGAGATTTTGGTGAAAATAAAGCCCAGGAGTTGAGGGATAAATTTGATGTTCTGGTCAATAAAGTAACCTGGCATTTTATTGGCACATTGCAGAGAAATAAAGTTAAGTACGCTGTCAAATCTGCTGAGTATATCCATTCGGTTGATTCTGTAATTCTTGCTGAAGAAATAAATAATCAGGCAATAAAGCTGGACAAGGTTCAGAAAATATTGCTTGAAATTAAAACTTCGTTTGAAGATACAAAATCAGGTTTAACTGAAATGTTCGATGTACTGAATTTAGTGAGGTATTGTTCAACTCTTTCTAATATTGAGCTGAAAGGACTGATGACGATGGCACCGCTGACTGACGATAAGAAAATTATTAGGAATAGTTTTACTTATTTACGTAATTTGAAAGATAAAATTAATCAAAGTGGATCTGACCTGAGGGAGCTTTCTATGGGCATGACAAACGATTACGAAATAGCCATTGAAGAGGGTGCAACTATGCTCAGAATCGGCTCAGCTATTTTTGGACAGAGAGATACTACCAAAGACTGGAGGAAGTCATGAAACTTTCACCTCTATTAATTAAAAAGCAGGAATTCACAAAATCAATGCGTGGATATGAAATTGAGGAAGTTCGAATGTACCTGGAAAAAGTATCCTCTGAGTTTGAAAAGCTTATTACTGGGAACGAACAATTAGAACATGAAGTTCAAAAGCTTAATGAGAAGCTCACCGAATTTCAAAAAATTGAAAAGAACCTGCAGGATACTCTAATTCAGGCACAAGAATCTTCGGAGCGAACTTTTGAATCAACAAGGAAACAAACAAATTTAATAATAAAAGAAGCTGAAGTTAAAGCTGCGCAATTAATTGAGAATGCAAAAGAAAGTGCGGCTGAAATCAGAAATGCCGTTATGTCACTAAGGGAAGAGAAAAATTTAATAATTGCAAAGTTGAAAGCAATAGTAATTAGCCAGTCAAATCTTCTGGAAGGAAAAGTTAAAGATGCCGGTGAAGAACCGATGAAAACTAGAAAACCCGAATCAGCAGAAAAATTTGATTTCGATGTTGATGGGATAGTAGATAGACTTCCTTAATGATGAGCAAACTTATTTCAAATATTAATGAAACACTTGCTGCAATAAGAAAGCACACAACTGAAAAATATTCTGTTGGAATAATACTTGGCACTGGATTAGGCGGATTAGTTAATGAGATAAAAATTAATCATGAGATCAGGTATGAAGATCTGCCACATTTTCCAATATCAACTGTTGAATCACACCAGGGTAAATTGATATTCGGGACAGTGAACAATAAAAATGTTATTGCAATGCAGGGCAGATTTCATTACTACGAAGGTTATACAATGCAGCAGATCACATATCCCGTTCGTGTGATGAAATATTTGGGAGTGGAAACTTTACTTGTATCAAATGCTTGCGGTGGAATGAACCCATCATTCAATCGTGGTGATGTAATGCTGATGGTTGATCATATTAATCTGCTTGGTGATAACCCCCTTATCGGAAAAAATGAAGATGAACTTGGTCCGCGTTTTCCTGATATGAGTGAACCGTATAATCTTGAGCTCATAAAGCTTGCAGAGAAAATTGCTGTTGAAAAAAATATTAAAGTTCAAAAAGGTGTTTACGTTGCTGTTCCTGGTCCGAACTTAGAAACAAAAGCTGAATACCGTTTCCTGCGGGCAACTGGAGCTGATGTTGTTGGAATGTCAACCGTTCCCGAAAATATTGTTGCAAACCATATGGGTATGAAAATACTTGGAATAAGCATAATAACAGATGAGTGTTTTCCGGATGATTTAAAACCTGTCAACGTTAAAGAAATTATAGCAGCAGCAATGATGGCTGAACCTAAAATGACTCTTATAATGACAGAAATAATTAAGAGGCTGAAATGAAAAAATTCATCACTGAGTATAGTGTGCCTTTTCTTTTGGGTCTCCTGATACTTGCTTCAAATTTTTTGAACACTTCGCTGTTTAATTTCGGCGACAGGAATTTTGCAGTATGGTTTGTACTTTCAATTTTATGTTTTAGCTGTGGTTGGTATATAAACCGTTCAATCGGATGGCAACGTGGTGGTAAAGTTGTTTTTGCGGTCATTGTTGCAATGACTCTAATAAGCATGCTGATAATTATTTTCTTCAATGAATACTTTGGAACTTTCGAACTGCTTACAGAAAACCTGATACTATTCAGCTTACGGAATATTACACTTGGAGCTATGGGGATTTTCGGAATGTCAGTCCAGGAAATAATCAGCGGGGAAAAAGAAGCAGCTATATTAAGAGAAAAAGTAAAAGTTCTGGAAGTAACAGCAGATACAACTAAAAAAGAATCCGAACTAATGTTGAAAGAAGCAGCTTTAAGAGCTGAAAAAATTGTTAACGATGCCGAACATAAAGCAAAAAATATTATTCTGAAGAAAGATCGGATTGAACATGAACTGAAAGAGTTTATCCAGACTGAACGGGAATTATTAAAAAGATACGAAGAACTTAAATAGCATATCCATTATGTACAAACAGGGACTTGAAAAAGTAAAATATCCGGAAGTCGAACAGAATATTCTGAAATTCTGGACCGAAAGAAAAATTTTTGAAAAGAGCGTTCAATTCCGCTCTGAAGAAAAGCTATTCACTTTTTATGAAGGACCACCTACAGCAAACGGTAAACCCGGTATTCATCATGTAATGTCCCGTACTTTAAAAGATATTATCTGCAGATACAAAACAATGCAAGGATATCGTGTTGAAAGAAAAGCCGGCTGGGATACACACGGACTTCCTGTTGAAATTGAAGTTGAAAAAAGTCTCGGAATAAAAAATA
>JANWIS010000187.1 GCA_025449775.1 Ignavibacteriaceae bacterium | reverse complement strand
TAAATTTCATTCCCATTTTTTCCAAGCACATCTTCAAATGCAGCATCGATTGTAAAATTACCAAAGCTTCCGAGCTTATGAGAAATATCCCTGATTTTATCTTCACCATATTTTTGAGCAATGTATCTCGTTAATGCAAAACCTGAATTGTAAACAGATTCATTTCCAAGACTCGTTTTTCCGAACACTCCCATTTGTTCCCATGTCAGCATATTTGAATCGAGTGCATAACTTCTTAATATCATATCGCGATGTGTATCCCATCTGTCGTAATCAAATTCCGGACGCATATATTGCGCTGTTCCTTCAGCAAACCATGCAGGAACATTTATTGTTGCAAGCGGATATGAGATTACATAGTTCGGGTAACCATAAAGAATATCCGGTCTTCTTTCTTCCTGGTAATTTAATACTTGAAAGAAAATTGCAGGGAGAGAACGTGAAAGTTTCATCGCTGACTGTAATTGAACAAGATGAGTAAACTCATGAGAAATTACGTTTCGCAGCCAGTTGTGTGTTCCTCTTAAATCAAAATCTAATGCACTTGTCCAGATCTCAATTTTATTATCGAAGAAATAAGTTGCACCGTTTGAGTAATCATCGATGTCTTTAATTACATAATGGACTTTATCAGGTTCATAATTGTATAACGAACAAATCGGAGCCCAGACTTCTTCTGCAATTTTAGCCACAACTTTTGCTGTACGTTCTGCACCGTTGTGATAATGAACTTCAAAATGTTCACCTTTAAGTGTATACCAATCGAGTTCCGGATGGAATTCGGTAAACTGAGCGAACGAATTGCTGGATAAAAAACAAAGTGAAAGAGCTAAAAATATTTTTTTCATTAAAAGGAAATGATCGATCTGATTTTTAATTGCTGCATTGATTGATTGTTTCATTGCTTCATTGTTTTTAACAATGTAACAATAGAGCAATGAAACATTTTTTAATTGAATAAAATTCCAGTGAGTATTTCGTTGAACAAAAATTCTAACAAAATTTTACTTGACCACCGCTATCTTAATAATTGCCTGTTCTGTATTTCCGCTTGTACTGCTTGCTTCAATTCTTGCTAAGTAAACTCCACTTTGTATTTCACCAACATTCCACACAGTTTCATTATCCATCCCACCTTGAGCATCATCATTCAACTCTGCAACAAAATCTCCGGCAAGATCGAAAATCTTGATATTTATTCTTGAATCTTCAGAAACATAATAACGGATGTTTGTAGTTCCCTCGTAAACAGGATTTGGATAATTATATGCTCTGTCTGATGGGAAAAATTCGTTTACCCTGTTTGTAATTTCTGCTGCATCGATGAATGAAGTATTCTGTTGATTTCCTGATTCTTCGGACCAAAAAAGTTTTCCTTCAACTGAACTGATTGACCAGGTTGACAAAACACTTTGATTATTCAACACTGCAAGATTTGTTTTTCCATCCATATTATACAAAACCGGTGTAACTGGAATTCCAGAACCGCAGGAAATCGGAAAGCCGGGAACAACTTTTCCTGTTCCACCATCTATTGCAAAAATTCTTCCGTCTTTTGTAATGGAAATAATTTCGGATCTGCTGTCACCTTCGAAATCTGCAGCAACCGGAGTTCCGATAAATCCAATTCCTTCCGGATCAGTGAATGGAAAATTATCTGCCATTGCACCTGATAAATTATATGCTTCAATATTATTTCCGTTATTAAGCAAAATATAGTTTCCACCATCCTGTTTTAGATCAGTTATTGAAAATGATTTTAAACTGTCCAAAGCATTCACAGAAAATTTAAATAACACTTCATGTCCTCTATAACCGTAAAAATTATTTTTATCAGTAAGGATTACTGAGAAGTAATTTTCATTATCTCTGCTTGTAGCTAAATCAACAGGTATTTCATGATCGAAAGGAGCCCCAGTACCAAAAGCATCATAATACATAGGCTGGAATGGTTCGGGTTGAATCGGACCCGTAGCATAGATAGCAGCAAAATAAGAACCATCAGCAGTTATTTTTTTTACAGCACCGGCATATATAAATGGTTCAATAGTCTTCAGTTGAGGCTCCTGAAGAATCGGTATTACTGCAGCTAATTCATAGAAGTAAAGATTTCCTCTAATATCTCCAAAGATTAATTCCGACTCATTTTCATTAATTCTATTTATGACAATTGGACTGGTTAATTGCTCACTTATGTTTACAGAACCATTAAAGAATTGAGGCGAGCCAGCATACTCCATGATATAATAATTTACTAATGAATCTTTTATTCCATAAGTATGGTCGGTATTATTTTCAAAGAGGAAAGAAGATTTATATGATGAAAAATTTGGCAGAGCAATGTTAATATGCTCGTGATGAACGATTAGTAAAGAATCCCCTGAAATAAAATTAAAATCTCCGTAAACTGTTTGCCGTGATGAAAATCCATTTACATTTGTACCGAATGGGAAAAAGTGAGAAAAAATTGGTTTCACCACTGAATCACCAAACTCAACTTTAAAAGTCATCCTGTTATTTATCGCAGAGAAATTTCTGATTGTAATTAAGCTGTTTGCACCTGTGTTCGTCAAAGTATTTGGTCGTGAATCTTTAGCAAAACGATTTCCGAACAACTGAGCAGGATTATTTCCAAACCAGAAATCTTCTTCAGTGCCTTCACCAATAACTTCATCACCGAAGATTGTTAAAAATCTTTCACCAATATCCTGAACTCCATCAGCTTCTTCGACATCAACTCCCCGCTTATTCTTATCTGTGTTAATTTTATTTTCTGCTATCTTTTCATTAATAATATTTTCATCAATATGCCAGATAACAATTCCGTTTCCCGGAACAGCCCAGTCAAATTCATCAACATCAATTATAACTCCGGAAAGAGAATCAATATTAAAACTAAAATAACCAGTTGTATCGTTTAAAAAAGTTTTTGTTCGTACAACATCACCTGTTACATAAGTGATTGTTGAACCGTCATTGTTTGCATCACGTATCCGGTTTTCAATTAAAAAATATTCTGAAGAGTTAAGTGGAACTTTTAATACTACAGTGTCACTGATTGCTGCAGCAACATTTGTAACAAGATTAACATCAGCATTTTGTAAGCTCATTGTTACTGCGTCTGCCCAACCTAATCTGATTTTTGTCCACGGATCAGGTTCCGGAGGAAAAGTTCCTGCGTATGCAAATATTCCCTGTCCATCCATCAAACCAAATCTCCCGATTGCACTTAACCCGGTTTCGGTGTCAAACAGATCAGGTAAACCAATATGACTTCCAATGCTTGCACAGATCAGTCCGTTAATTGATAACTCAAATAAAAAATTTCCGGAGATGGTTTCAATTTCCCTGCTTTCAGTTTCAGGAATTATCATGCTGTTTGTAATATGAAATGAACCGCCTGAAACCGGGATTCCTTCAAAACTTTCTCCATAAATTTCTTTAAATGCATTGTCACTCAGGTAAACTGAAGGTAGATCACGCTCGTTGCCTATGCTTCCCGGGAGTGAAACATCTCTTCCAACACCAGCATGAAAAATCAGGAACAGATCGTAATCACTGAAATTAAAACCTGGATTTATTTCATCTGCTTTTGTCCATGCTTCAACAGAAAAATCTGCAAGAGGAGTGAAGTCATCCGAACCCGGATCGGGTGAATAATTTCTCATCCTGTCAGATAAAGAAAAAGTATCGGGCAGAACAGTAAAATCGATCTGCAATTTTCCTTTTGATACTTTTGAAAAATAATTTCTTGCAAACTGAAGATGTGATTCGAAATACTGACTGTCGTGAGGAAGAGGATCTATAATATCGCTTCCATAATTCTGTGTATAAATGGATTCGAATCTCCCGTTGCCGAAAGTTGTTCCATCTGCATCAACCTGGAAGTTGACCATTATTGCAAGAATTTTTATCGTGTCTTCAGCATTGAATGATGATTCAACTGTTAAGGGAAAGGGATTAAGCCTGCCAATAAAAGATTGGGCAGATAATCTGCCCAATCCAAATACAATGAATAAGTAGAAGAGAAAGTATTTCATCTTAAATTATTAGATACCCCGAGGAAATCCTCTCTGTTGTTCGGGAACTGCTCCCCAACCAATAAGAATTGTAAACCTTAAAGTTTCATCAAGAGGATGGTTGCTTTCGATAGAACTAATGTAACTGAAATCAAATCCATAGATATCATACCTCAGTCCAGCACCAAAAGTTAAAAATTTTCTGTTACCGTATGAAGGATCTTCATAGAAGTAACCAGTTCTTAATGCAAAAAGAAAATCACCCGGTGTTCCGTACCAATATTCAAGACCCATGGATGTGACAATATCTCTCATTTCTTCGTCTATCGGATCATCACCCCAGGAAGTAAATACTGCTTCATACCATTCATCTGATTCAGAAGTAGATGTTGTATCACTGGTTGCAGTTTCTGTTCTGCTCACGAGCAGCTTGCTAAAATCTAAAGTATAAACAAGTGAATTAAATTCATCGTTAAAAATCTGGAATGCAAATCCTAAACGGAAGTTAGTTGGAATCGGATCAGATTGCGCCTGGTCTATGTATGTAATTTTTGGTCCAAGATTGCTGAGGTTTGCACCAATGCTCAAACGATTTTCAAGTTCCCATCCGAAAATATTTAAATAAGCTGGTCTCCACATACCTGAAAGATCAAAGCTAACAGAAGTTGCAACGCCTTCACCTTCTTCTTCACCTGTTGGCTGATCTGATAACCGGCTATGAATAATTCTGAAGTTCATGCCAACTCCCCAATCTCCGCCAAGTTTTGTTGCATAACCAAGAGTTAATGCAGCATCATATGCACTGAAAGTTCCAACCGGTTCAGGTCCACCTTCTAATGTTCTGACAAACTCTCCAAAGTTCATGTATGTGATGCTTGCCGTTACACTTCCACTTAATTCTTCCATGTAAGCTCTGAAAGTGAGGTAATCATAAAATAAATCTAAGTTGAATTGTGGAAGCCAGTTACTGTGTGTTATTGTGACTTCAGTTCCACTCAGGAATGCAATTCCGGCTGGATTCCAGAAGATTGCTGCAGAGTTATCTGCAAGACCTGTTCCTGATTCACCAATAGCACCGAATCTTGAATCCGGAGCCAAAAGCAGGAATGGAACTGCTGCTTCTCCTTGTGCATAAGTTTTGTTGGGTATTGCAGTTATAATCATGCATAACATGCAAAAAGATAGTACTACCCTCATTTTCATTTTCCTCTCTAATATATTGTTTTCATTTGTTTGTAACATCGGTATTCCTCTTCTTGATTGAAATATAAGAAAATTATGTTGTTTAAAACTATTCAAAAAATATGCAGTCATTTTACGACCGCCATTTTACCTATCACGCTTTGTGTAAATTCACCATCAGTTGTGTTTACAATCAGCTTATAAAGATAAGTTCCATTGCCAAGCTGATCCCCATCTCCGTCTCTTCCGTCCCAGTCAATTTTAACAAACTTCTGGTTGATGTTCTTTTCTTCAACCTCTTTTATAAACCTGCCTGCAATTGTATAGATCTTTACTTTCACATCTACTGCACTTGTAAGATTATGCTGGAATGTAAATGTTGTGTTCGATATAAATGGATTCGGATAATTGTAAACATCTCTTATCACCAAATCGTTTGTGCTGATAACAGTAAAGAAAGATTCTTCAGCTGAAAAATTATTAAAAACGTCCCACGCTTTTACATCCAGATTGTAATCACCATCATTCATTTTATTAAACTGATAATTTATCTCACCACGTTTACCACCAGCATCGAGCTCACCGGTAAAATAATTTGTGAAGTCAATTGGATTTCCCTGATCTTCGTTCAAAATCCCTTCCAATTTATGCCCAACTCCCGTGCCAGTTGTATTCAAACCGGTTTCATCAGAAAGCTTAACAATCAGTTTTGGTTCCGGACCAACAAGGTATGAATTAATGTAAGAAGCATCATCGAAAAATATTTCAATCTCAGGACCTTCACCATCGTTTACAGAAGTGCTGTCTGTTCCGCCAACAATAATTTTATTTGTGAATGCCAAGCCATCAGATTCAGCATCAAAGAAATAAAAAATAATTTTACCATTTTTATTTTCGTACGAAATATCTTTCGGCACAACAAAGTCAGCGCGAAATTCTCCATTATTGACTGAAACCCGGCCGCGAAAAATAACTCCACCCTGGATGAGCATCGGGTAATCATCAATTTCTTCAAGAAGTTTTGTTCTTTCTGAATCATAAACTGTAAGTAGTCCTTCACCATTAAAATCATTCCACTTTGTGCTGTCTGGATTGATAATTGTTCCGGCAATCGACGTACCGCTCAATGCTTTTATCTGGATGTCAGAAATTAACAGCTGACCATTAATTGAATCAATCGTACCAAAGTACTGAGGAACATTTAATCTTAAAGTAGGATCAGCAAGCAAATGAAATTTTTGATCATTAACAGAATGACGATCTACTTTCGTTTTGAATACTGAATACCCGAGAGGAACATTTAAATTCATAGTATCTCTTGGGAGAGTTAAGAGGTTATCCATCAATAGATAATTCAGTTCATGATTCTGACCGGAAAACACCAATCTGCATGCATTATAAGTTGCTATCGAGCCGGCATCTTTTAAGAATAACATCTCTTCTGCACCGCTCTGGAAATTTGGTATATCAAAATATCCGAAGTCACAAGTTGCAGCACAGAGGAAAAAATATTTATCGTTTGTAAGCTGGGGAATAGTAACTGATCGTTCGAAGACATATTCGTGAGTCCATACTTCAGGATTTCCGTGTCCTATAAAATTAATAAGAAGAGTTCCTGAATTCATTGTATTCAGAATATCCTCATTAGCAGCTGGTT
>JANWIS010000186.1 GCA_025449775.1 Ignavibacteriaceae bacterium | reverse complement strand
GCAAACGGTCTGAAACCTTCACGGAATTTTATTTTGATGTTCATCAACGCCTGCATTTTAGGAGAACGGGCATCACCAATTATTGAACGGGCACCGAGAGCACGAGGACCAAATTCCATTCTACCATCAAACCATCCGATAATTTTTTCATCTGCAATTAATTCAGCAGCTTTTTTAATGAGATCATTTTCAGTAAGCTTTTCTGCTTTAAGATTATTCTCGTCAATAAATTTTTTATAATCTGATTCAGAAAATTCAGGACCGAGATAAGAGCCAAACTGAGAATCACTTTCCGGATTGACCTTTCTCTCATTTTTAAAGTAACAATACCAGCCAACTAACGCGGCTCCTAAAGCACCACCAGCATCTCCTGCTGCCGGCTGAATCCAGATATTTTCAAAAGGACCTTCTTTCAACAGCTTTCCATTTGCAACACAATTAAGTGCAACTCCGCCTGCGAGCGTAAGGTTTTTTAAATGCGTTTCTTTGTAAACATGGTTTCCCATTTTCAAAACAATTTCTTCCGTCACTTCCTGAAGTGATCGCGCAATATCCATTTCTTTTTGAGTGAGATTTGTTTCGGGAATTCTTGGAAGTCCGCCGAATAGTTTGTGAAATTTTTTGTTTGTCATCGTCAGTCCGGAACAATAATTAAAATATTCCATATTCATCCTGAATGAACCGTCATCTTTTACATCAATCAAATTATCATAAATTAATTTTTTATACTTTGGCTCACCGTAGGGTGCAAGTCCCATTACTTTATATTCACCTGAATTTACTTTAAAGCCTGTGTAGTACGTAAAGGCAGAATACAGCAAACCGAGTGAATGAGGAAATTTAATATCGGCTAAAAGTTCAATTGTATTTTCTTTACCGATTCCATAACTCGTAGTTGTCCATTCACCAACTCCATCCATTGTTAATATCGCAGCTTCTTTAAATGGTGATGGGAAGAAAGCAGATGCAGCATGCGATTCGTGGTGTTCGGGAAAAATAATTTTTCCTTCGTAGCCCAGTTCTTTTGTGATCAGATCTTTCATCCATAATTTTTCTTTAATCCATAGTGGCATGGATTTGATAAATGATTTTATTCCGATCGGAGCAAAAGTAAGATAGGTTTCAAGCAATCGTTCAAACTTCAGAAATGGTTTGTCATAAAAAGCAACCAGGTCAAGTTCAGTACTTTTTATTCCTGCATATTTCAGGCAAAAGTTAATTGCATGCTTTGGAAAACGATGATCATGTTTTATTCTTGAAAATCGTTCCTCCTGTGCTGCAGCTAAAATCTCACCATTCTTAACTATACATGCTGCACTGTCATGGTAGTAAGCAGAAATACCAAGTATGTATATGTTTTTTCTATTCAAAAATATTTTCCGAATTACCTGTTAAGGATTCATTTCCGTTTGTTCTTTCCATGGTTTAACCCAAAGATAGTTGGATTGTGTTAATGGAACAGCAAGAAGTCTTCCTCCAAACCCGAAGTACCTGTATACTACGGTTGTGGTATTAAGTACTTTAATTGACTGAAGAATCTCTTCGTCAATACTCACATTATATTTATTCGCAAGTTCAACAGTTTTATTTATTATCTCATCACTGAATTTTTTGTATTTAATCTCAATCTTTATTTTTTCTTTCGCCGTTTCAAACTCAGGAATGGAAAGATTTCTTTCCTCTTTCTTGTCAATTAACTCAAACAGGGAATATCCTTCAGGGACTTTAACTGGTCCAAACATATCTCCAATTTTCATTGTTGATGCAATTCTTCCAATTTCACCGTATTCATTTATAGAAAAAAATCCCAGTTCACCGTTATTTCTCTTTGCTTCTTCCCTAATGGTAAATCTGATTGCTAAAGTTTTGAAGTCTGCACCTGTTTTCAGATCATCAAGAACAATTCGAATAATATCAAGATCATCTGAAAGAAGTTCAACAATCTTAACCTCTAATAAAGATGATGTATCCATAATGTTTTGATTATAAAACTCCAATGCTTCAACATCGGTAACCTGAATATCTTCTGAAATTTTTCTACGAAGAGTTTCAGTCAGATAATATGATCGCCAAATATTAAGATAACGTTGAACTTCAGGTAAATTTTGTAATCTCCTTCTATAACCTTCACGGGCAAGAAGCTCATGCTCAATAAATTTCTTAACGGATGAATTGAGTTTGTTTGTGATCAGGTTGTTGTCAAGTGTGTCAACAGAAAAACTTTCAAATGCAAGCTCCTGAAGAAAATCATCAAGTGTAGCCGGTTCATTTCCCATTTTAATAAACTCAGCGTTTAATAAATCTGTTCCTAATTCATTTTCAATTTTATACAAATCATCTGGCTTCAAATAAATTTTTTCTCCAGCTTTAATATTATCGGTTTCACTTCTATTTTTTAATGCATCTGTAACAAGCTCTGATAATGTTGCAAATATTTGGCCGTTGGTATCGACATCAGCCTCTGCAAAATATATTTTGTAAACATCAGAATAAATACTATCCATGATTGTTGCTTCGGCAATCCTGATAACATTTTTCTGTTCAGCTTCAGATTGTTCTACACTTTCAATAATTTTTTCTTCAATCGTCAAAAGTTTAAAAATGTACCATCCGTTTGGAGCTTTAATTGGCCTTGTGTATTCACCTTCAATTAATTTATATAAAATATCTTCAACATTTTTATCCATTTGCCCATATTCGACGATGTACGGTTCTTTCTGCAATTTAAATTCCGGACGATTGATAAGCAGTGATTGAAATTGAAATTCATTATTAAGCTGATCGTAAAGCTGATTAATCTCCATTTCATTAACAGAGAATAAATAATTAAGCTTTAATATCATACTGTTTCTGTGGAACGCCTCAAATAAATATTCATCGGACAAATTCACCTTGCTCAATATCTCTTCACGGTAAAGTGCATCGCGGACATACATCTTTTCAATTGCTTTATAAGTTGAAGTAATGAGTTTGGAGTTTGTCAAACCCATTTCTTCGGCTTCAACTGCCCAGAGTTTTTCTGCAATTATCGAATAGAGTAATTCATTCTTTAATGCTAGTTCTGCTCCTGTAAGTTCAGCATTAACATTTGGAGTTAATTCATATCTCTCGATAAATTCATCTGATGTAATTTCATAACTTCCAACAATCGCAATTGCTTTCTTCTCAACACTTTGTGGAATGATACTGACCGTAGCAAATAAGAAAATAAAAAATGCGATTAAATTAGACATGCAAATAAAAAATTAATTTGTTATCCGGAATTTTGTTAAATCAGCAATTAAATCGCTGTTAAAATAGTAATATTATCCTAAATCAACCCTGCAAAATTGCAAAGTTGAAATTGCGTTCGACAATAATTGAATCTTATATATCAACTATTATGAATGATCCAGTCACCTGAGTTTTGGGATAAATATTTCCTATTTTTTCAAACAGATTAATTATGAAAAAACCTGAAAAGTTATTTCTGGTATTCAACAAATAAGAGAGAAATCATTGAAACTTTACGAAATTCAAAAGAAACAATCACACGGAAAAAAAACACCACGCTGGTTTTATTTTATATTAATATTAATTCCTGTCCTGTTTGTACTTCTGCTAGAATTTACCCTGAGAATATTTGACTACGGAAAGATTTATGAACAATGGGTTCCAATGGACAATGGTAAGTTGACACTGAATCCGGATATAGCATTCCGGTATTTTTATAACGCCGAAAAAGTTCCATCAGCAGAAAATAATTACTTCGACGAAATCAAGGAAAAAAATTCTTACCGTGTTTTTGTGATGGGCGAAAGCAGTGCAGCCGGTTTTCCGTACACACCGAATGGTTCGTTTGCAAGATACATACGTAAAAGACTCGGGCTGAATTATCCCGATCGAACTATTGAAGTTGTAAACCTTGGGATGTCTGCAATCAATTCTTATGCAGTCCGCGATATGTTTGATGGTGTGCTTGATAAACAACCTGATTTAATAATTATTTATACAGGACATAATGAATATTACGGTGCACTTGGAGTTGGTTCCGTGGAAACTCTTGGGAATACACGGTTCATTGTTAACTCTGTAATCTGGCTCAACCGGTTTAAAACTTTTGAATTGCTTCGTGACCTTATAAAATTAATTTCAGGATTATTCTCAGAACCAGAGAATTCGGACGGTACATTAATGGCTCAGATGTCACAGAGACAATTAATTCCGTTCAACTCAGAAAAATATTTTTCTGGAATTGAACAATTCGAAGGAAATCTTCGGGACATTCTTGAAATGGCTTATGAAGAAAAGGTTCCTGTTATTATAGGAACACTTGTAAGCAATTTAAAAGATCAGAAACCTTTTGAGTCAACAAAAGATAAAATATATCCACTTGCAGATGATGTTTTTCTTTCTGCAAAAGAAGAATTAAGAAATGGAAATTTGTTCGCTGCAGATTCGCTTTTCAGATTTGCTAAAGACCTTGATGCATTGAGATGGAGGGCTCCGGAAAAAATGAACAGGATAATTGAAAATCTTGGAAAAGAATTTGGTTTTCCTGTAGTAAAACTGGATTCTGTGTTCAATACCGAAACAAAGGACGGTGTTGCCGGTGACAATCTTATGACAGATCATCTTCATCCCAACTTAAGAGGATACCAGATAATCGGCAGAGAAATTTTTAATAAAGGAATCGAATCAGGGATTTTTGATTTGGTAAAAAACTCCAAAGAGATCCAGGATAGCATTACTTTAGGCAAATATGAATTCACTGAACTCGATTCAACGATTGCGAATTATCAAATAATAATTCTGAAAAGTGACTGGCCATATACTAAAGTAAAAATAGCGGATGATGAGAAACTTAAACGGTTGAATATGCAAACGCTCACAGATACACTTGCATACTTAGTTGGCAAAGGAGAACTGAGCTGGGAAGCTGCTCACCTGCAAATTGCTCAAAGAAATTTTATTAATAGGAATATTGAATCATTCCATAAAGAGATTGCTGCGGCAGTTGATGAGTATCCATTTGATCCGTATCCTAACGAGTTTGCAGCTCAGATTTTAATAAATGCTAAAGATTTTGAACAAGCCTATCCATATCTGAAAAAACTAAACGCATTGAAAGAAAATGCTTACTCAACAAAATGGCTGGGAATAATTGATCTTCTGAATCATCGTGTGGATTCTGCAATGGGTTATCTTTCATCAAGCTTGAATTAAAATTCTTCTGATTCACAAGTGCTGTATAACCTTGCCGGAGCTTATTCGATTAAAAAAGATTATCAGCAGGCGCTGCAAATGGTAAATCGCTGCTTACAGATCGAACCGAATTATGCTATGGCTAAAGATCTGCAGAGGCAATTACAAAATGCAGTTCGATTTAATAAATGAGGAAAAATATTTTGCCTCTTTCCGATAAACAAAAACAATTCGTCATCAATAATTTCAAATCGCTGAGTGTAAAAGAGATGGCAAAACAGTTGAATGTGCATGCAGATGATGTTTATTTATTTGTTAAAGAAATCAAAATTAAATATCCAAAATGGTTCTATCTCCTGCTTGTAATTATTCCTGTAATCTTTTTTATACTTCTTGAAGCCGGATTGAGGTTATTCAACTATGGCCGTGACAATCGTATTTGGGTTGATATTTCCTCCAACATGCAAATATTAAATCCGGAAATCAGTTCCAGATATTTTTTTACAACAAAGAATTTACCGTTTTCAGTTGAATCATTTATACAGAAAGAAAAAAAAGAAAACAGTTTCCGAGTTTTTGTTTTAGGTGAAAGCTCAGCAGCAGGTTACCCGTACTTATCAAGCGCTTCTTTCAGTAAGTTCATAAGAAAAAAGCTTGAAATCCTTTATCCCGAAAAATTTATTGAGGTTTGTAATATCAGCATTTCAGCAATTAATTCTTATGCTGTAAGAGATTTGATTCCCGAAGCTTTGAAAAAGAAGCCCGATCTTATTTTAATTTACCTTGGACATAACGAGTACTATGGTGCACTTGGAGTGGGCTCTCTAGAATCGCTCGGTTCCTCAAGGTTCATTGTCAACGCTATACTATGGCTCTACAAATTCAAAACCATTGAGCTTTTAAGAAATTCAATAAATTTATTTTCTGAGTTATTTTCTGAAAACATCGAACCAAATTCCGGAACACTGATGGCTCAAATGGCAAAAGATAAATTGATTGAATATAATTCTGAGATTTATTGGGATGGCATTAATCAGTTTGAAGGGAATCTGCATGACATTCTTTCTATGTGCAATGAAGCAAATGTCCATGTTATAGCCAGCACGCTTGCAAGCAACCTGAAAGATCAGAGACCTTTTGTTTCCGTAAGTAATTCCAAATTTCCTTCTGCAGATGAAATATTTTCTTTAGCGGTTATAAAATTAACTTTAAATCAAGTTGATTCTGCAAAAGCATTGTTTGTTTATGCAAAGGAGCTTGATGCTTTGCGATTCCGAGTTACAGAAAAAATAAACGATGTAATTATCAGGGTTTGCAATGAATATGGTTATCCTGTTATAAAAAGTGATTCACTACTTAACTCTGCAAGTAAAGATGGAATAACCGGTGATGAAATGATGACTGACCACTTGCATCCAAATGTAAAAGGTTATCAGCTGATTGGTAATTTATTTTTCAGCGAGATGAAGAAAGAAGGATTTCTTCCATCTAAAGATAGTCCTGATTTAGATGAACGCACCGCAGACAGCCTTGTCAAAGCTTACTACAACTTTACAAAATTCGATTCGACTGTAGCTGATTTCAGAATTAAAATCCTTAAAAACGATTGGCCTTATATAAAACCTGAAAATAAATTATCAAGGCACAAGCTAATACATTTAAATGACCTGATTGATAGTTTATCAATTGATGTAATCGATGGAAAGATTTCAAGAGAAAAAGCAAGATTAAAAACTGCTTCAAGATATCTGAACAAAAATTTTTATAAAGAATATGCTGACGAGATGGCTGCACTGATTGATGAATTTCCGTTCCTTGATAAATACTATAACATCACTTCTACTGAACTTATCAGAACAGGAGAATATTCACGTGCATATTATTTTCTTAAAAGAGGATTTTACAATAAGCCTGACGCTTTTAATACAAAGTGGCTTGGTATAATCGATCTTTCACAGGGATTTGTTGACGATGCAATTAAAAACCTTGAAGCAAGTATAGCGTTTAATAACAAAGATGCACAAACTTATTTTAACATCACCGGTGCTTATGCAAAGAAAAAAGATTTTGCTAAAGCAGTCGATGCAATCAATAAATGCCTCGGTCTAAATCCTGAATTTCCGCGTGCACAGCTTATCAAACAGCAGATTGAATCAATCATTAATGAAATGAAGCAAGTTGATTGACTCTGTTCAAAATAAAATGAATTTTGATAACAAATCACCGAAGTGGTTTTACCTTTTCACAATAATTATTCCTGTACTTTTCTTTGTTCTATTTGAGCTAAGCTTAAGAATTTTTAATTACGGAAGAAATGATGATCAATGGATTAATGTAACTGAATCAAAGCAAATGCTTAACCCGGAAATATCGGGAAGATATTTCTTCATCCTTAAAGATTTACCTCAATCCAATAATGATGTCTTCGATATTGTTAAGAGAAAAAATGCATACAGAGTTTTTGTAATGGGTGAAAGTAGTGCTGCCGGATTTCCATTCTCTCCAAACGGAACTTTTTCCAGGTACATCAGGGACAGGCTTGAACTTCGCTATCCTGAAGTTCATATCGAAGTAATTAATCTTGCCATTACTGCAACAAACTCATATACGATCAGAGATCTCCTTCCGGAAGTAATTGAACAAGCTCCCGACCTGATTATTATTTATGCCGGACACAACGAGTATTATGGTGCATTGGGTGTCGGATCAAATGAGAATATAGGAAACTCAAGAGAGTTTGTAAACTTTCTTATCTGGTTAAATAAATTTAAAACTGTTGAGCTTCTCCGAAATATTTTTAGTGCTGTCGCAGAAATTTTTGGCGATGATGCGAATCAAAATAGAACCGGAACATTGATGTCAAGAATAGTGAAAGAACAACTAATTACTTTTAACTCAGAACTCTTCGATGAAGGATTAAAACAGTTTGAAGGAAATCTTGAAGATATATTGA
The DNA here is from genome assembly GCA_025449775.1 of Ignavibacteriaceae bacterium. Lineage (GTDB taxonomy): Bacteria > Bacteroidota > Ignavibacteria > Ignavibacteriales > Ignavibacteriaceae > IGN2. The sequence continues at coordinate 5,921 of JANWIS010000186.1, read as the reverse complement.
TGATAATCCGGGATGAAAATATTCCGGTTATAATCAGTTCTCAGGTAAGTAATTTAAAAGATCAGAAACCGTTCGAGTCAGTTGATACCGATGAAAATATTTCTGCAAATTTAGCGTATGAAGAGGCAGTGCTTCAGATTCAAATGGGAAATGAGAAGAGAGCCGATTCGCTCTATCGTTTAGCAAAAGACTTTGATGCACTCCGATTCAGGGCACCGGAAAAAATAAATTTGATAATTAAAAAGCTTGCTCAAAAATATCAGTCGGGATTTGTCAATATTGATTCAGTATTTAATGCAACCAGTCCTGATGGAATTATCGGTAATGATCTTATTGTTGACCATTTGCATCCTTCACTCGATGGTTACCAGCTAATGGGTAAAATTTATTTTGAGGAAATGTTAAAGTCTGATATTTTATCTGAAACGGATCATTCACAATTTTCTAAGTTAAATGAAGACAGCATAGTTGTTTCAAATTTTGCTTTTTCAAAACTCGATTCTTCAATTGCCAGAATCAGATTAAAAGGATTACTCAGTAATTGGCCTTTTGTTAAAAATCCAGATTTTAGTTTTTTGAAAAGTATTATTCTTAAAGATAAAATTGATTCGTTAGCTTATAAAGTTGCAGTTGAAAATATGGATTGGGAAAAAAGTCATAGAGAAGCAGCAGCCTACTATCTCTCAAAAAAAGATTATATAAACTTTGCAAAAGAATTTCGGGTAATCGTCTCACAGTATCCTTATAGACTTACCGATTATGATTTCGTGTCATCGCAGCTTATAAATGTAAAAGAATATAATTTTGCTTATGACTTTTTACTAAAACGTTTCAAAGAAAGTCCGGATGAATTCTCTGCAAAATGGTTGGGAAATATTAATCTTAATAATGGAAATATTGATAAAGCCATAAAGTATCTGGCAGAAAGCATTAATTATAATAGTAACGACCCACAAGTTTTTTACAATCTTACAGGAGCGTACATTCAGAAAGAAGATTATAAAAATGCACTGGTATCAATTGAGAAATGTTTAGAATTGAATTCGGAATTTCCAAACGCCGTTAACTTAAAAACTCAACTTACCAATATCATGGAAAAATAAAAAAGCCCCGAAGAACGGGGCTTTAACTTTTAACGATTTTAATTTTGAAGGATTACTTCATCAAAATCATTTTTCTTGTTTCAGTAAAGTTACCAGAACTAATCTTATAGAAATAAATTCCACTCGATAAGTTTGCTGCACTGAAATCTACCTGGTAGGTTCCTGCAGGTTTGTCTTCATTAAGAAGTGTTGCAATTTTCTGACCGATTGAATTGAAAACATCCAGACTTACAAATCCTCCAACCGGAATGCTGAAGTTAATCATAGTTGCCGGGTTAAATGGATTTGGATAATTCTGTTCAAGTGAATAAGCAGTCGGTAAAGTTGTTGGAACAGGTTCAACATCAGTTACGAAATCCTTTGGACCCATTATACCAAAAGTATCCAAAGTCGTACAATTCCAGGCAGTTGAAAACAGATGTATAACGTGATTAGCACCAATAGCATTCTCGTTATCATTTCCTCCACCATTATTAACGGCATCACCATAGTTTACACCGAATTTGTACTGAACTTCAAAAGTTGTATAAGCCGGGAATGTTACCGTTGTTGTGAACACTAAATCTCCTGGTGTTTCATCGCCATGAGATCCATCATCATATAACGGAATCATTCTATCAATCTGACCATCTGGCCAACCCAAATCCGGCCACTGTAAAGGTGAAGTACCACCAGCAACATGAACCGTATTGATTACCGGGAAAGGTAAACTGTTTATTGCAGAGATTGCACCATTAACATCAACTTGAAATACAACATCTGTGGGCTGGTTTGTAACAGTTGCAAGTGTTCCATCATTAAATGGTCTTGAAATTGTTGCTTCACCATTGTCGTAATCACTCTGGGTTAATACATAAGGCTTATCACTTCCGCCTTCCCATGTATTTGGTGTGTAGAAAAATTTATAAAGTAAGATTGTATCTCCTACTTCAACTTGATGAGCCGTATCAGGTGAATCACTTACATAGATATTTGGGTCAATACTTTGAACAAGATCGTGCCGACCCCATCCATTAAAGTTGCCTCTTGCAGCAACTGTATCCCCGACTAAAAATCTGCCTGATAGAATCTCAATTTCCATGTTGCATTCCCAGTTTACAACGATATCCTTGGGCTGAGCAAAAGTCAGGCTCGTGAGCAAACATAAAAAAGAAATGTAAAATACTTTTCTCATAGAGTTCTCCTTATTTTATTATTAAGAAAATATGACCATTTAGTATGTGTGTGTTCAAATATAGAAATTTTTCCAGTTAAAATAACCTTTTCCGAGGTCAAAATTTAATGCCTAGTGAAAAATGCTGCGTATAATCCAAGGCTCCAAAATCCTGATAGGCATAATCGACTCTTACTCCAAAATCGCTTGAGAAATTGTAATTTAACCCAACACCAGCAGTTAATCCCTCTTCGGAATTATCAAGAAATAACGATTTATACCCAGCCCTGAATGAAATCAGGTTTTCAAAAACATACTCTCCTCCAACATTAAGCGATTCATTATTGTCATTCGGGTGTAGTGCATCGACTGCCAAAGTAATGCGATGACTTTCTTCATTTAAAACATCCATGGCTAAACCAATTCTGAAAGTTAGCGGTAAAGGAAATGCATCGGTCTGCAGATTTGCAAGTATCTGATCGTTATTGCCGTAAATATTTGGATCAATATCATGCTGAACAAGAAGATCTTTTCCATCCATTTGCATATCGGATCCGAAGTTTGTTATAGTAGCTCCAATCCTAAGACCATTAATATCTGAGTGAAATAATACACCTACATCAACTGCAAAAGCAGTTGCGGATGAATTCCATATTTTTTGCTGAACATATTTTACTGTCCCTCCAAGTGAGAATCTGTCTGTAAGATTATATGCATAAGTCAAGCCAGCCGACATATCATAAGCTGAAAAAAATTGACCGGTGCCATCCTGTTCGGAAAGTGTTGTGATTTCAATGTCACCGTAGTCTAAATAAGTAAGGTTTAATCCTAAAGTACCTGATTCACCAAGCTTAATCATTACACCAGCCCAGTTATAATTAATGTCTGCAAACCATTTTGTGTGAGAGAACATTGCTTCGTTGATTTCACTTCTTGAAGCACCTGCCGGGTTCCAGTATAATGAACTTACATCGTTAGCCGTACCTACAAAAGCACCTCCCATAGATATTGCACGTGGACTGACAGCGATATTAAGAAAAGGTGCTGCTGTTGAAGCAATTTTAGATTGACCGAGCAAGAAACCTGCTGATAATAAAAAAATAATAAAAATCTTTTTCATAGTTTCATTCTCCATTATTTGATTAAGGCAAATTTGCCAATCTTGGTTCCAATATTTGGTGCATCCACAACAAATACATAAACACCAAATGCCACATCAATATTTTCTTCGCTTCTTAAATTCCAGTAAACATCTCCGATAAATAAATTTTCAGCGAAAAGTGTTTTTACTAATTCTCCTCTTACTGTATAGATTGAAACCTTTGAGCCTGGTGGAACATAAGTAAACCTTATTTCTCTTTCACCTCTTCCGCTTGTTTGTGTACTAAGCAGTCTTTGTTCACCAGCATGAGTAACTACATACGGATTGGGTACTACTTTAATCTTATTTAATTCATCCTGAGCAAGATTATTGTCGAGAGAAGCTCCGATCATTGTAAAAAAGAAACTGTCCTGTTGATTGAAAGGTTTGAATGTATAAATATTAAACGTTCCGGCATTTTCTATTGGAGCGCCGAGAGAATCATAACGGAAATCCGTTCTCCATGTTCTTACATATCTTCCTTGCACAAGTTCTTTAAACCAAATACTGTGTGTAGTACTCAAAGTTCCAAATGTTGCAAATGCAAAGTCTATATACTTGTCCTTCGAAATATTTTTAACTTTGAAGGTAACAGGTTTTGCTGTGATAATACCGCTTGTTCCTGAACCAACTGTATCGACAACTGATGTATCTACAATCGTATTATAAAATTCATATTGATAATCATTTGGAACATCGTAGCCATTATACTGTGGATTAGCGAGAGCAAACTTATATACTAAAAAATCCGGTTCAGGATCGGAAGGGATGTCTTCAAAAAAAGTAGTGTCAATCTGTATTTCATCATTAAAGAGTTGTACTCTGAAACCATGTCTTACAGGTGTTTCACCGGCGAATAATTCATACTTATCAATAAGAACCTGGTAATCAGCAGTGTAATAAGAACCTGTTACTGCAACCTTCGATCCGTTAACAATAATTGTATCCGTTCCAGCAGGCAAAGGAATTGAATCATTCGGGTTAACTATATAAGTTTGATTTGCCAAGGGAACAAACACGGTATCGGGAGTTTGAAGATCTAGCAAAGACCAGTTGGAAGTTCTATCAGTTAACCCAGTATCTTCAAACACAATTTGATATCTGAAACCATCTCTAACCTGAGATTCATCAATTACTTCAACTGCAGCATCACCTGTTCCGAAGAAGTTTTCAGATTTTTCCAAATCTTCCAGGAATGCATTTGAATATCCTGCAGGTCTTCTGCCCGGAGTAATGTAACCGGTGTTGTCATCCAAAATTATTTCGCCTGTATTTGACCGGAAAATAAATTTTGAATTTTCTTCGGGAAAAATATCAGGTGTCCCGTCTCCTCTATCGAATGCGCAAACTGCATAGTAATATGTAATTCCCGGAATTACAGTTGAATCAACAAAACGATTAACAATACCTGTGTTCTCACCAAAGTAAAAAGTAACTCCTCCATAAGCTTCAAGAAGTTCAGCACTCGGAATAAAAAATCCTGAGTATTCATCAGCAAGATCAAATTGAGCAATCGGCTTATCGAATGTAAGCACACCTAAAGCATTTGTGATTGTTCGTGTATCAATAAAGTTTGCATCAGTTGACCTGTAAATTTTATAACCTTCAAAATCCTGTTGCTTGGTAACAAAGTCACGTGAACTTTCAGTGTCTTCTCCATCCCAATAAATCACAACTTTTCCATCACTATGAGTAATATTAATTTTAGGTTTAAGCGGAGCCTGAGGAAAAGCATAGCCAGCATTATAAATTTGCTGTACAATTTTTTTATTCTTGACGATGTCATCAAAGTCTTCACCAAAGAGAAGAGCAACTGAGAATCTTTCTTTGGTTTGTGGAAATAATGGAAAGTATCCCGAACTATAAATAAAATCACCATCCTGCGGAGTTGGAGGAACAACATCAAATCTTCCCGGAGTCATTCTTCTCCAAAGTGAGGAATCTATGCTCAGATCCGGTGCACTTTGGAGTTCAAAAAAGTTGAAGGCAGTAAGTCCAATTTGATCCGATTCATCTGGATCTGTTTGGCCAAAGTTTGGTTCACCTTGTGTTGGTAAACCATCTCCTTCACCGAAATCCGGACCAGGATAACCGGTGTCATCAGGTCCCAAACCATCCTGACCTACATCATCGAACTGAATATCCCAATCTTCATCCTCATCCACATTATTATCACGACGTTCATCGATGAGCAGATCATTAACTCCGGCTCCAGTTCTGAAATTCTTGTATGATGACCCGGGCAATGGCGGAGATCTTCTTACTCTTGTTTCGTAGTGAGTTGCTTGATTTTCATCAACCAAACCATCAAGATCATTATCTATCGCATCATTCGCTGACGGATGAGGGATAAAAACTTCCCGGCCATTTATTATTTGAAGTGTTGCATTTCCTTCTCTGAATGAAGTAACTCCCGGTTCAATAATAAATCTTACGCCAAGTGAATAAACAGTATCTGTTGTCGGTTTCACTGTATGAAGCGCTCGACTGTAAATTCTTAATCCCTGTGCATCCGTTGTGTCAG
>JANWIS010000185.1 GCA_025449775.1 Ignavibacteriaceae bacterium | reverse complement strand
CTTAATAATTTCTGCGGGCATTGTTGCTGAAAATAACAACGACTGTCTGTTGCGAGGCAGCTTTTCAATTATTTTTCTTACATCATTTATAAATCCCATATCAAGCATTCTGTCGGCCTCATCAAGCACAAATAATTTTATGCTGCTAAGATTTATAAATTTCTGGTTGATCAGATCGAGAAGTCTTCCCGGTGTTGCAATCAGAATATCTACTCCTTCTCTAAGTTTCATTGTTTGTGCTCTCTGAGAAACTCCGCCGAACACAACAGTATTTTTTAACCCTGTATGTTTTCCGTAAGTGTTAAAGCTTTCACCAATCTGAACAGCAAGCTCTCTTGTTGGAGTAAGTATCAAAGCTTTAATTATTCTTTTTGATTTGTGAATTTCTTTTTCAGCACTAAGAATTTGCAAAATAGGAACAGCGAACGCTGCGGTTTTCCCGGTACCGGTTTGCGCACAGCCGATAATATCTTTTCTTTCAAGTATTAAAGGAATTGCCTGTGTCTGGATTGGGGTTGGTATGGTATAACCTTCGTGTGACAATGCAGTTTGCAATGGTTTTATAAGGTTCAGTTTTTCAAATGACATATGACTTTCTGTTTAATTTGCCGTAAGAAAACTTTTTCGGTTTCATTAGAACAGAAATGTTTTTACAGCGGGTTAATAATAAGATTTGTAAAAAAGTGCACTCAGATATGTTTGAATGAAGGCATATTTTAAAAATCAACTGACCAAAGTTACACTAAATAACCCGTAACTCAAACTTATCAGTTAATCTGTTATTAACGGATTTCTTACAATGTGATTAAAAACCACTCTAATTTTCAAGGAAGTTTGAAGAAAATTTATATAATTCTCAAAATAAAAAGCTAAAACGGTGATTTTTTTAACTACGTATTATGAACTTCTGAGAAGATTATTAAATTTCCTTCAGTTGTTAGAAGTGATATTAATAATTGAAAATTAATCGAATGCGAAGAACAATTCCCGAAAAGCAAATTGTGAATAAAAGCCATGAGATATCTAATCTCATTCTGCTGATTTCCATTCTCAACCTCCTGGTTTATTTCTTAACCCTTGCTTATACCAGTTACGGAATATTCAGGGATGAGCTTTATTATTTAGCTTGTGCAAACAGGCTGGAATTTGGCTACGTTGATCAACCGCCTTTATCTATTTGGATTCTCTCAATGTGGAAATTTCTTGTGGGTGATTCAGTTTTTCTAATAAGAATTATTCCTGCAATCGTCAGCTCGGCTACTGTTTTTATGATCGGCTTGTTTACCATAAGGTTAGGAGGAGGGAAGAGCTCTGTAATTATCTCCACATTAACTTTTATGCTTTCACCAATCTTCCTCGGGATGAATACAATTTACTCGATGAATACATTTGATTTTTTCTTCTGGATTTTATCTGCCGATATCTTTTTACGGATCATTGAAACCGAAAACAGGAAACTCTGGTATTGGCTCGGTGCTATCATCGGGCTTGGGCTGTTGAACAAGACAAGCATGCTTTGGCTAGGTGGAGGAGTTGTGGCTGGAACAATTTTTACTCCGTTGAGAGAAGATCTAAAAACAAAATATCCGTACATCGCAGCCGGGATTGCATTACTAATTTTCTCTCCGTACATCATCTGGAATTTAACACACGATTTTGCACATCTTGAATTTATGAGAAACGCAGCAACCAGAAAATATGGTGGATTAACACCTGGATCATTTGTGTCTGATTTGATTTTAATTCTTAATCCTTTATCAATTTTAATTTGGCTGCCCGGACTGATATTCTTTTTCTTCAACAAGAACGATAAGCTATATCGTCCGATTGGATATATCTGGCTTGTTACATTTGTATTGCTTTTCATCAACTGGCACAGTAAAGGAGAATACATTGCACCGGCTTTTCAGATTCTCTTCGCAGGAGGAGCAGTAATGATAGTGAAATGGAACGCAAGACTTAAACGAATTAAATATGCTCTTGCTGTTCCTGTTGTGGTCCTTGGAATTTTACTATCACCGTATGCACGACCGCTTCTCCCGGTTGATAGTTTTTTAGGTTATCAATCAGCATTAAAGCTGGAAGCTCCAAACAATGAAGGAAACAAACTCTCAGGACTTCCGCAGTTTTATGCTGATATGTTCGGCTGGGAGGACCTTGCAAAAAATATTTCAAAAGTTTATAAGTCTCTTCCACCGGAAGAAAAAAACAGAACAATTGTTTACTGTAGTAATTACGGTGAAGCTGGAGCTATTGAATACTACCGCAAAAAATATTCTTTGCCAAGAGTATTTTGTCCTCATAACAGTTTCTGGTATTGGTCAGCGGAAATAAAAAAAGTTTCAACAATAATAATCATCGGCGGGAATGTTGAAGATCATCTTTATTCTCTTAAGCAAGTTGAAGAAGCTGGTTTTCATAAAACAAAATACGTAATGCCTTATGAAAATAATCTGAAGATATTTGTTGGAAGAGGATTGAAAAGATCTATTTATGAGATAAGAAAGACCGATAAGATTTTTATTTAATCACTCCGCCTGTTCTTAAATTAATTCCGTGCTCAAGATAAGCTTTTAAGCAGCACAGAAAATGTGTCCAACCTTCAACCTGTCCCATACATCGGTTTGCGCCTTTATAATCTGCAGGCCAGTCAGCTTCAGTTATTTTAACAAGAGTTTTGTCATTTCCTTTTGACTCGAGAGTTATTACAACAACACATTTTACACCGCTTCCATCCCATTCGAATGAAATAGTTTTATCTTTTTCAACTTTACCGACTTTTATTTCGTGTTCTGCATCGTAATCTTCCCACGTCCATACAATCGTTCTTCCGCTTTCCATTCTATCAGAGCCTGTGGAAATAAAATATTTGTTCATCTTTTCCGGATCGACAATCGCTTCGAAAATTTCATTTACAGATTTTAATATTCCCATCTGCACTTTTACTTTGATAGTATTTTCGTCCACAGAGTCTCCTATCTTTATAATTTTTATTGACAATATAATAAAAACCGGAAACTGGCTAATTCAATTTTCGTGTTAAGTGTATAATCTTATTTTTCTACAATATTCCGGCACGGCTGTTAAAAGTAATTTTGCCAAATATTATGTAGTTTGAAGCGGAAATAATAAATGTTAATCACAAAGGAAAAAATAAAATGGGCAAAGAGCACATAACTAAGAAAAGCGAAAAGAAAGCTCCGCTAAAAACCAAGCAGGAAAAGAGAGCAGCTAAAAGAGAAAAGCAGGCAGAAAAAAATAAACCGGGAATAATCAAATAAACAATTGACCGGATTTGTTTTGTCCCTGGTTTTTAATTGTTCACAAAATCTTTTAAAGCAAATAAAATATAAAACCGCAGCAATTCTGCGGCTGAAAAATATTTAAACGAAGTTAAGAATTAATATCTTCTTGCATTATTTCCGCTTTCCCTCTGCGGTCTTGCCTCGTTAACAGAGAGTCTCTTTCCTTTAAGCTCGAACGAGTTCATCGCATTGCAAGCTTTTTGAGCTTCAGTATTTGAGAGCATTTCAATAAAACCAAATCCCTTTGACATTTTTGTGAACATATCACGGATAATCTTAACACTGCCTACTTTTCCGTGCTCGGAAAAGAGAGTGTTCAGTTCGTCTTCCTCTACATTCTGGGCTAAGTTGCCGACATAGATCTTCATTTTAATCTCCTTATAAATTTAATAATGGTTACCCGGCGCAGACAATGAATTAATCTGTACCGGTTTGTCTGACTCTGTATAAAAAGTTAGGATTAGACGATGAGGTTTTTTGAGGCTTTCGCTTTTATCTTAATATTCTTTTGCAGGGCAATATTAAGGTAGGCTAATTAAACTGTAGTTGCAAGCTGTTAAATTTGTACTGGCAGGAAGATTGGTTTTATGAGCGTGATTTGAATTATTTCAGGTTGTCACACAATTTACTCCTGCTGATTCAGGATAAGAGTGATATCTCTGAGTGGTTTTCATAAATAATATTATTTTGCCGAACAAAATTTTTCTAATTGCAGAAACAACTTACGGTGAACTATGAAAATCTTCTATACTATTCTTCTCGCATTATTAATAAGCATAACCATCTATGCACAATTCCCTGACAGCGAAACAGACGGAAAATATTACGAAGTAAATGGTTCAAAACTCTGGATACTTAGTTTCGGTGAAGGCGAACCTTTATTTTTTATTGCAGGCGGACCGGGAAACAATCATTACGGATTAAGAAGGTTCGACTCTCTTTCAACCACAAACACGCTGGTTTATTATGATGCTTTCGGAAGAGGGAAGTCTGATATCGCAAAAGTTGTTACCGAGTATTCTCTGGAAAGAGATATTGAAGATCTCGAAGGTTTACGCAAAGCGATGGGTTTTGATAAAATTAATATTCTTGGTCATTCTTACGGCGGAGTTGTTGCACAGGGTTACGCAATTAATTATCCTGAAAATGTTTCGCATCTTATACTTGCCAATTCATTTCACAGCTATTTGATGTGGCAGGAGAACTGCGATAATTCCAATCACGAAATAAAAACAAATTATCCTGAAGTCTGGGAAGAGCTGATGAAAGTTAGAGAGCAGGGTGCTGTTTCAAGCGATGAGATACACCGGGAAATTTACGGGCGTGTGCCTTACGGATTTTTGTATGGTTACAACCCGGAGAATTTTAAACCAAGCGGAAGAAAACCATATCCGAATCCTCTTAATGCAAAATTGTATTACCAGATGGTTGGCAGAGATGGCGACTTTGAACTTACAAACGATATCGGGACATTTGATTACAGGAAGCAGTTGAAAGATCTGAAGATGCCTGTACTTATTTACGGCGGACGTTACGACCGAGTTGCTGTTCCGCGTATGATGGTAGAGTTTAAAATGTTCTGCCCGCAGGCTGAGTTTTTTATGTTTGAAAAAAGCGGACATAACCCGCAGGTTGAAGAACCTTCCAAACTTTTTGAATTGATAAGAGAGTTTTTGAGGAAGTGATATCAATTCGGCCGTCACGATCACATCGTGAAAAGATGATAACAATGTAATGGGAAACCCTGACATCCCCTCGAAAGTTTTAATCAGCTCAATAACCCTCTTTTCACCCTTAAATAAAAGAAAATTAAAGTACTTGCGAAACCGAGTGGTTGCGTTTATATTTGCAACCAGTTAGTTGCATAATAAGGAAACACAAAATGAACAGGGATATATTCCAGGCAATTGCAGACCCGACAAGAAGGGAAATACTTTCTCTTATTGCTTCAAAGAGGATGACACCAAATTCACTTGCAGAAAAATTTCCTTCAAGCAGACAGGCAATTTCAAAGCACATAAAAATTCTTATCGAATGTGATCTGCTGGATCAGGAAAAAGTCGGCAGGGAGATTTACTACGAGTTCAACCCGGAGAAAATTAAAGAGGTTGATAAATGGATAGAGCAATTCAGAAAACACTGGTCAGATAAATTTGATCAGCTTGATAAAGTATTAAACAACTTAAACAAAAATAAAAACGAAAGGTAACCGTTATGAATTTCGTAGTTGATAAACAGGACAACAAAGTAAAAGTGACAAGGGAGTTTGCTGCACCACTTTCTAAAGTATGGGCAGCATGGACACAAAGTGAATTGCTCGATCAGTGGTGGGCTCCAAAACCATGGAAAGCAAAAACAAAGAAAATGGATTTTAAAGACGGAGGTTACTGGCTTTACGCAATGACCGGTCCTGAAGGTGAAGAGCAGTGGTGTCGTGCAGATTTCAAATCTGTTTTACCTATGAAAAGCTTTGAAGGAATAGATGCATTTTGTGATCTGCAAGGAAAAATTAATACGGACTTCCCGGTAGTTCATTGGTATCTCAATTTCAGCGAAGCAAAAAGTAAAACCACAGTGAATGTTGAAATAAAATTCGACTCACTTGCTGATCTTGAGAAGTACGTTGAAATGGGATTCAAAGAAGGGTTCACAATGGCTCTTGGAAATCTGGATGAGCTGTTCATTGCAGTAAAAGTGTAAGTGAATTATTAAATTGTCATTCCCACGAAAGTGGGAATCCATCATGTATAAAAGTTTTGGATTCCCGTTTACACGGGAATGACATTTCACCTTACTGAATTCCTGAGCAATTCGAAAAGCTCACTAAAACTTGTCGAAGGATGACTGTCACAATTCGACAGGCTCAGTGTGACACTTTGCAGAGATGTCACGGTCCCACCGTGACATCCTGGAATATGTAATAAGTATAAATTTCTTTTTGTATTTTGGAATTGAAAATAAAATGCAGATTGAATGAATCACACTTTTAAATTGTCTCATCAAAGTCCTGTCATCATTTTAGGATAATCATCCACACTAAATGCAACATCACGAACCGGCAACTCAATTAAAAAAAAGTTTACCATTGATCGCAGCAGTAATGGCTGTAGCCGGATCGATGATCGGTTCAGGAATTTTCAGAAAGCCATCAACAATGGCAGACCAGTTAATGTCTCCCGAACTTCTTATCATCGTCTGGGTTGCTGCCGGACTGATAACTTTTATCGGTGCTCTTTCAAATGCAGAAATATCCGGAATGATAGAAGCAACCGGTGGACAATATGTTTACTTCAGGAAAACGTATGGCGAGTTCACATCTTTTATGTACGGCTTTTCAATTCTTTCTGTAATTCAAACCGGAAGCCAGGCAGCAATCGCTTATGTGTTCGGTGAATATCTCTGTTACTTTATAAAATTTCCTGCACTTCCAGAAAACATTTCTTCATTCACTTTGTTTATGCCGTTAGTTGGAGATATCCATCCTTTTGCTGAATGGGGACCAAAGCTGATTGCAATTCTCTGTATTCTTTTTCTTACTGGAATAAATTATCTCGGAGTTTATTTAGGGGGAATGGTTCAGACGATAGTTACATTTGTAAAAATCGGCTCGATGATTTTTCTTTCACTTGCTTTATTAATTTTTGGGAACGGTAGCTTATCGAATTTAAGTTCCGGATTTTCGATGACACCGGAAACTTCTGCAAATCTTATTGTTCTGCTTGGCTTATCTCTCTCCGGTGCTTTCTGGGCTTATGACGGATGGAACAATGTAACTTTTATTTCAGGCGAAGTTAAAAATCCTAAAAGAAATATTCCGCTTGCTTTATTATATGGAACTTTAATTGTTATCGTGTTATATGTGTTTATAAACGTTGCATATTTATTTGTAATGCCGATTGATGAAATTGCAAATTCGCCTTTGGTTGCAGCAGCAGCAGCAGAAAAAATATTCGGAAGTTACGGAGGCTCAATAATTTCTATAGCAGTTATCATCTCAACTTTCGGTGCATTGAATGGAAGCCTGATGTCGAGTGCGAGAGTTCCGTTTGCAATGGCGCAAAGTAAAATGTTTTTCAACTGGCTGGGGAAAGTTCATCCGCGTTTTGCAACACCGCATACTTCACTCGTTTTGCAGGGAATTGTTTCGAGTCTGCTTGT
>JANWIS010000184.1 GCA_025449775.1 Ignavibacteriaceae bacterium | reverse complement strand
ATAAAGTTGAATTCAAAAAGAACTCTGTTGTTATTTTTGATGTTGATGAAACTGCTTTGAACAATTACAAACTGGCCGAGATGATGGGCTTTGGTTATGTTGATGAAATGAATAAAAAGTGGAATGCCGAAATGAAAACTCCTGCAATTCCACAGGTAAAAGAGCTTTATGATTTTCTTCTCTCGAAAGGCGCAAAAATTATTTTCCTTACCGGCAGAAACTTTCCCGAATATGAAGCTACTTACCAGAATTTAAAGAATGAAGGCTATACAGTTTTTGATACTTTAATAACCCAAATTGGTGATGAGACGAAAATGAAAGCAAAAGATTTTAAAAGTTCCAAACGTGTCTGGCTTACTAAAAACAGTTACGAAATTATCGGTACTGTTGGTGACCAGTGGAGTGATCTTGAAGGTGAATACCATGGGATACAAATTAAAATCCCGAATTATCTTTATTTGATTGGAGATTGAAAATCTTCACCATCCTAAAAAATTCTTATATTTGCACTTCATTTTAATAGCTAAAATCAATGCCCGAAACGAAATTTTCAGAAATCCCCAAAGCATACGACCCCTCAAAATCAGAGGACAAATGGTACAAATACTGGCTCGATAACAAAATATTTCACTCAGAGCCAAACGACAAACCGTCGTTCACCATTGCAATTCCTCCGCCTAATATCACCGGAATGCTTACGATGGGACACATACTCAACAACACAATACAGGATGTTTACACACGGCTTAAAAGAATGCAGGGCTTCAACTCCTGCTGGGTTCCGGGAACTGATCACGCATCGATCGCCACAGAGACAAAAGTAACAAAGTTCCTTGAAGAGAAAGGAATTAATAAATACAAAATCGGTCGCGAAGAATTTATTAAACACTGCCAAGAATGGAGAAAAGAATACGGCGGAATAATTATTCAGCAGTTGAAAAAACTCGGTGTTAGCTGCGACTGGAACCGTGAACGTTTTACAATGGATGACGACTATTACCGCGAAGTTATAAAAGCATTTGTTGCTCTTTACAAAGAAGGAAAAATTTATCGCGGCTACAGGATGGTGAATTGGGATCCGGCAAATAAGTCTGCTATTTCAAATGAGGAAGTTCTTTACAGAACAGTTAACGGAAAGCTCTGGCACTTTCGATATCCTGTAATTGGAACAGACAAATTTATCATCGTCGCAACAACAAGACCTGAAACAATGCTCGGAGATACAGGCGTTGCAGTAAATCCGAATGATGAACGATATAAAGACATCATCGGCAAAAAAGTAAAGCTTCCGATTGTCGGAAGGGAGATTCCAATCTTTGCTGATGAATATGTTGATATGGAATTTGGAACGGGTGCAGTTAAAGTTACTCCTGCTCACGATGTAAACGATTACGAGCTGGGCAAAAGACACAAGCTGGAAATAATAAATATTTTTAATCCGGATGCTTCAACAAATAAAAATGTTCCGGATTGGCTGCAAGGTTTAGATCGCTTCGATGCAAGAAAAAAAGTTGTTGAGTGGTTTGAAAAAAATAACCTGATGGAAAAGATTGAAGATTATCAAAACAAAGTTGGTTACTCCGAAAGAGGTGCAGTGCCGATCGAGCCTTATCTATCAGAACAATGGTTTATGAAGATGGAGTATCTCTCAAAACCTGCACTCGATGTTGTGAGAAAGGGAAAAGTAAAATTTTATCCTGCACATTGGGAGAAAACTTATTTTCACTGGATGGAAAACATAAGCGACTGGTGTATTTCACGTCAGCTTTGGTGGGGACACAGAATTCCAGTCTGGTATCACAAACAAACAAAAGAAATTTACTGCGAAGTTGATCCGCCGAAAGATATTGAAAACTATACACAGGATGAAGATGTTCTTGATACGTGGGCTTCAAGCTGGATTTGGGCTCACGCGATTTTCAGAACAGAGAAGGAAAGAAAATATTATTACCCTACTAGCATGCTGGTTACAGGTCCCGACATAATATTTTTCTGGGTTGCAAGAATGATAATGGCAGGAATGCATTTTATGAAAAACATTCCGTTCAAAGATGTATACTTCACCAGCATCATTCGCGATCTTCAGGGAAGAAAGATGAGCAAGTCACTCGGTAATTCTCCCGATCCTCTCGATGTTATAAAAGATTACGGTGCTGATGCTTTGCGGTTCACTGTTCTTTACCTTGCACCGCTTGGTCAGGATGTGCTTTTCTCAACTGAGAAATGTGATTTTGGAAGGAACTTTGCCAACAAAATCTGGAATGCCGGAAGATTTCTTTTGATGAATGCTGAAAACATTAAAGTAAATGATAAACTGATTAATTCTCATATCGATTTTGCAGATGAATGGATAATTTCTCGCTTCAATGAAACACTTGAAGAGTTCAACAATGCAATGGACAGTTTTGAAATGAATAACGCAACAAAAATTATTTATTCTTTCGTGTGGAATGATTTCTGCGACTGGTATATCGAGATGATTAAGAACAGACTATACGGAAATGACGAGGAAATCAAATCTGCTGTGCTGACAAGAGCATTATCAATCTTTGAAAATATGCTGATGATGGTTCATCCTTTTATGCCATTTATTACAGAAGAGATTTGGCAGTTGACCAAGCAAAGAAAAGATGGTGAAAGTATTTCCACTTCAGAATTTCCGAAAGTAAAAAAGGAATTAATTAATCAGAAAGCAGACAGAGATATGGAAGTTGTTGTGGATATCGTTACAGCAATCAGAAATATCCGCGGAGAGATGAATATTCCTCCTTCAAAGAAAATAAATGTTTTATTGAAATCAAATGAAGTCGGAGAACGGCAAATCGATTACATAAAAAAGCTTGCAAAGGTTGAAGAGCTGAATGCCGGTGAAAAGATTGCAAAGCCTAAAGCAAGTGCTTCTGCGGTTGTGAAATCTTCCGAGATATATATTCCATTAGAAGGATTGATTGATCTTGATATCGAAAGACAACGGCTTCAAAAGGAAATTACGAGATTGGAAGGTTCTCTTTCTGGAATTGAAAAAAAACTTTCGAATGAAAAGTTTGTCAGCGGTGCACCGGCTGATATTGTTGAAAAGGAAAGAACGAAGCAGAAAGACTGGCAGGAGAATCTTAAAAAACTGAAGGAGATTTTGGAAAATTTGAATTAATTTCCCGTTGTCACACTGAGCTTGTCGAAGTGTGATGCTTCTTTATTCTATCTGCTCTTTAAACTTCTTCAACACATTCTCAACTGCATCTTTGTGAACCATAAAATACATCATCTTAAGCTTTACATAATCTTCGTGATAAAAATAAAATCCTTTATCTCCCTTATTCCTTGAGCCCGAAGCAGAATCTTTAATTAAATACCAGTGATCTCCGTCTTTCTCCGTAAATCCGACAAGATGAATTCCGTGATCGTCAGTTGTAGTCTTGTTGCTGAAACGGAACTGTCTTGCATTCTCATCAATAAATTCTGATGGAATATCAAACGTTGGAATAATTCCGACTTTATTCCACGGATCATATCCAGCTTCTGAAACATCACCGCCCAATGCAACAGTGTAGCCATTCACAACTGCATTCTTCAAAGCATCGGTAAAAGTATTAAGCGGAACATTATAATAAATTTCGCTGTGCCACCAGTTATCAGGCACTTCATATTCAACTTGCTGATAATATGGTTTCTGCATGTATGAAAGTATGTCGACGTAGTCATCGGTATTAATTTGAAGATAATTCAGGAATTCTTTTGGAGAATACTTTTTCCCTTCAAAATAAAATTCAACGGGAGGTTCAGTCATATAATGATTCAAAATTGATTTGATAACTTTTATCGCTTCATCTTCATTCCAGGCATGATTTGTTTTTACATTTTGCAAGTATGATTTCATTTCCGTGAACATTATTTCATGATCGTGAAATTTTTGTTCAGGCAGCAGGCCGGAATAATTTTCCAACGGAACTATTCCATACATTTTCCAGATACGAGTAACTGCATTAGATTCCGAGCCTTGAACAAAAGCTGAGTTTCCCCGTTCTTTAATAAATCGTTTTGTCTTTTCAACATATTCCCAGTAGACCGTGAACATTTCAGAAAGTTTAATTTGTTTTTTATGGAGTCTGTATATCTCAGATTCGAATAACGATGTTGTTGAAAAGCACCAACACGTTCCTGTTCTTCCCTGTGAAATAGGGTCGCTGAACCAATAACTTTTAAATTCATCCTTGGATTTTGGAAGATTCATTCCGGAAAAATCCAGCCTAAATTCTTTTTTCTTTTCCTTCTCAAGCTGATCAAATTCTTCTATTCCCTTTAGGATTTCATTCTTATAAAATCCATCTTTTTCTTCTTCAAAGATTCCCTTGTCTTTTTCATCCTGTGCGAAAAGCGAGGTTATAAAAGAAATGAAGATTACAATGGATAATGGCAAAAGATTGATTTTCATATTTATCAATACTGATTTAATGTTTAAGATAATTTATACCTGAAACTTAAAAAGATTCAAAATCAAAGTTAAACCCTATTTTATATTTTGGCAGAACTATATTCTTCGAGTTCACTTTCATTAAAAAAGTATTATATTTAATCTAAAAATTGAGGAACAGATGAAAATCTTATATACACTAATCGCGTTACTTTTAATTAATATTAAGCTGCTTGCTGGTGACAACATAACAGTCAGCACAGTTTCACCATCAGCTCAATCAATAAGTTCTTTACCTACTCTTGATATAGAAATAAATTTCAGCAGTGCAGTTGATATTAATTCATTTAACAGTACCACTTTCCAGGTTTGGGGAAGATGGTCAGGAGTTCATACCGGAAGCATTGCCGTAACCAATGATACAACAATTACAATTAATCCAGATAACAACTTTTTTTATGGTGAGCAGGTTACAGTTTCTCTTTCAAAAGGAATCCAAGACATGCAAGGAAATTACCTGCAAACAGGATTTGCATGGAGTTTCTGGACCAAAGTTCTTCCCGGTTCAATGAGCTTGACCAGAACCGAAACAATAAATGTAAGACAAACAGGTGAAGGCTGGGTTCAAACTTATGGTACTTATGCAGGTGATCTAGATGGTGATGGCTGGAGTGATT
>JANWIS010000183.1 GCA_025449775.1 Ignavibacteriaceae bacterium | reverse complement strand
TTTTATCATTATTGATTTTAAGTATTGCCGGTGCTTACATTTTTGAGTACAGCAGCACATTTTCTATTATAATTATGATTTTTTTTATCGGATTGATTTTAGTCATCAGTAATAAAAATATTGCATTGCCTCTCATTAAATTCTCCGGGAAAATTCCTTTTATTAAAAAATATTTATTAAATGTGAATTCTGCTTATGAAAGTTCATACCAGCTTTTAAAATTTAAGCATCTTTTTCTGATGACATTACTAAGTGTGGTTTCATGGAGCTTCGAATGTTTGGGATATTATATAATTCTGCTAAATTTCGATATTGATTTTGGACTTCTTTGGGCGTTCTTCAGTTATTGTTTTTCAACAATCATTGGCGCGATCTCAATGTTACCCGGCGGTTTGGGTTTAACCGAGGGGTCTTTAACCTTTCTACTTGTTCAAAAAGAAGTACCCATGGATATTGCAGTTGCAACAACATTCATTATCAGAGTTGTAACGCTTTGGTTTGCAGTGCTTGTTGGAATAGCAAGTCTTTCATTTTATCAAAAGAGATTTGGAAAAATAAATATTGAATCAGATAATCAGAATAAAAATCAGGAGTAATGAATGAATAAATTTAAACATATAACCATCCCACCAGGTGGTGAAAAAATAACTGTTAAAAATGAAAAAGTTGTAGTGCCGGATAACCCGATAATTGCTTTTATTGAAGGCGATGGAACAGGACCGGATATCTGGCGGGCATCACAACGTGTATTCGATGCTGCAGTTAAAAAAGTTTTTGGTGTTAAGAAAAGAATTTATTGGATGGAAATTTATGCCGGTGAAAAGGCAGTTAAAGTTTACGGAAAAAATAAATGGCTTCCCGATGAAACCATCGATGCAATCAGGGAATATATAGTTGCAATAAAAGGTCCTTTGACAACACCAATCGGAGGCGGAATAAGAAGTCTGAATGTTTCATTGCGTCAACAGCTCGATTTGTTTGCTTGTGTTCGACCAGTAAAATATTACAGCGGTACACCTTCACCGATGAAAAATCCAAAACTGCTCGATATAATTATCTTCAGAGAAAATACAGAGGATGTTTATTCTGGTATCGAGTTTAAATCTAATACTAAAGAAGCCGAACAGGTTATTAAGTTCATTAGTAAACTTTCTGGTAAACAGATAAGAGAAGGTTCCGGAGTGGGTATAAAACCGATTAGTGAATTTGGAACAGAAAGATTGGTAAAGAAAGCAATCGAATATGCAATTGATAATAAAAAATCAAGTGTAACTCTTGTTCACAAAGGCAATATCATGAAGTTTACTGAAGGATCATTTAAAGAATGGGGATATAAAGCGGCAAAAAAATATTTTCCTGATAAAACTGTATCAGAAGATGAACTTTGGAAAAATCATAACGGTGTTTTACCAGCTAATAAAATTCTTATTAAAGATAGAATTGCCGATAGCATGTTTCAGCAGCTTCTGCTTCGGCCTGATGAATACGAAGTGCTTGCAACACCAAATTTAAATGGAGATTATATTTCTGATGCAGCAGCAGCACAAGTCGGCGGATTGGGCATTGCACCCGGTGCAAATATGAGTTACCATCATGCACTTTTTGAAGCAACTCATGGAACTGCACCAAAGTATGCCGGACTCGATAAGATCAATCCTGGTTCTGTAATACTTTCTGGTGTAATGATGTTCAGTTTTATGGGATGGAAAAAAGTTGCCGATTCAATTGAAAAAGCATTGAGAAAAACAATAAGCTCTAAAATTGTCACATATGATTTCGCAAGACTTATGAAAGGTGCAACTGAAGTTAAAACCTCTCAGTTTGCCGATGCCATTATCAAAAATTTATGATTGATCTGTGTATTACAATTTCCCCTGTAATGTATGTGCAATTCCTTGATTATAAAAAATGTGCTTGGTATTTTTAAGTACAGCTAAAAAATGAAAGGAGTCAGTTATGGGACAAGGAAGTAATTTTAAGAAAGGTTTATTGGTAGGATTTCTGGCCGGTGGAGCTTTAGGCGCGGCCATAGCTCTTCTTTATGCTCCTAAAAGTGGTAAAGAATTACGTAAAGACATTAAAGAAAAAGGCGGAGAGTATTTGGACGAAGCTGAAAAATATATTTCACAGGCGAAAGAAAAAGCCGTGGACATGATGAATGAAGGAAAAAAAAGATCCGAAAAACTGATTAAGGATGCCAAGGACAAGTCAGAGATGTTGATGAAAGATGCTGATAAAGTTTACAAAGATGCAAAGGGAAAAGTTTCTGATTCATTTAAATCAGGAAAAGAATCCTTGGAACAAAAAAGAGACCAGATAAAAGATGCAATTAAAGCTGGTGTTGAAGCTTATAAAGAATCCAAACAATCTCAGGAATAATTATAATTAATGACTCTGATTGACGTTCTGACTGTAGTTGTTCTAATCCTGGTTTCAGTTCTTATTGTTGCTCTTGTTATTTACCTGGGAAAAATTACGCGGTCGATACAGAACTTACAGAAGGATATAAGTATACTTTCTGATAAAGTTAATCCGCTTTTGTCATCACTAAATGATCTTGCTTCAAAGGTAACTGAGCTTAGTGATCAGGCAAAATCACAGCTGGATACAACAAAGAAAATAATTGAAAGCATACGGGACAGAGTAAATACAATTCTTGAATTTGAAGAGAAAGTTCGAGCCGGGTTTCAGGGACCGGTTATGGGTTTGTTCAATCATCTTAAAGCCATCTCAAACGGAGTGAATACTTTTCTGAATTACCTTAAAAAATAATTTTCATACAAATCATTTTCTTCCAGGAGGGTTCCATTGAAAGATTATAATTCAGAGGCTATACGAAATATTGCATTTGTGGGTCACGGCGGTGGCGGTAAAACTTCATTATCGGAAATTCTGTTGTACACAGTTAAAGAAATAAATCGTATTGGCAAAATTGAAGAAGGCAATACTACTTCAGATTACACACCTAATGAAATAGAAAAACAAATTTCGATCTCTTCTTCATTAATGAACCTTGAATGGAATAATACTAAAATAAACATGCTTGATACACCCGGGTTTTCTGATTTTGTTGGGGATGTGAAAAGTGCTTTGAAAGTGTCAGACACAGCGGTACTGGTTATCAAATCTGCTGAAGGAATTGAAGTTGGTACAGATACAGCCAAAAGTATTGTTGATGAGTATGGTTTACCGTTTTCTATAGTGATTAATAAAGTTGATAATGAACATTCCACTTTCTTTGAAACATTTGAACACATAAATGAAAGACTCAGTCCCGGTGCAACAATTATTACTTTCCCTGCAACTGAAGGAGTCAGTTTTAATAGTGTAGTTGATATTATTTCAATGAAGCTTCATAAATACGGGGAAACCGGCTCAAGAACTGTTTCTGAATCTGAGTTGACTGACGATCTAAAAAAGAAAGCAGAAGAATACCGTACAAAATTGATTGAAAAAGTTGCAGAATTTTCTGAAGACCTTATGAATAAATATTTTGAGCAAGGTTCACTCACGGATGATGATTTGAGAAAAGGAATACGTTCTTCAATAGTGAACCGCAACCTGGTTCCTGTTTTTGCATTATCAGCGACTAAAGCTGTGGGTATGAATAATTTTCTGGATTTTGTCAGCAGCTTTTTTCCCTCAGCAGTTGAACGTGAATCAGTGCAAGGTAAACTTGCCGGTAAAAATGATCCTGTATTGGTTAAAGTTAATTCAACCGGTGAACCAGTTATTTTTATTTTTAAAACTATTTCAGAGCAGCATGTTGGTGAGCTTTCACTTTTTAAAGTTTATTCGGGGAAGGTATCACCTGGAATGGATCTTTTAAATGAAAATAATAACAAGACCGAAAGATTAAATCAGCTGTTTACTCTTAACGGTCATAACCGCAAAGATATTTCACAAGTGATTGCTGGAGATATTGCAGCTGTTGTAAAATTAAAAGATACACATACAAATAATACTCTTGCTTCAAAAAATTATTCTGTCATCATTGACCCGATTCAATTTCCAGACCCGGTAATCAGAGGAGCCATCAAAGCAAAAGCAAAAGGAGATGAAGACAAAATAGCAACAGGGCTTCACACACTTCACGAAGAAGATCCATCATTCAACGTTAAATTTGATCCGGAAATTTCTCAAACAATAATTTCAGGACAGGGTGAACTTCAATTACTTCTTGCAATAAAGAGATTAAAAATTCGTTATGGTGTTGATGTTGAACTAGTTGAACCGAAAATTCCATATCGCGAAACAATAAAAGCAGCCATCAATGATGTTGAGTACAAACATAAAAAGCAATCCGGCGGAAGAGGACAGTATGGACATATTCATATCAAAATGGAACCACTGTCACGAGGTAAAGGATTTGAATTTGTTGATGCAATAGTTGGTGGAGTCGTTCCGGGCAGATTTATTCCTGCCGTAGAAAAAGGTATACTTGATACCATGACAAAAGGAGTGCTTGCTGGAAATAAAGTTGTGGATTTAAGAGTAACATTGTTTGATGGAACATACCATACTGTTGACTCAGATGAAATGTCATTTAAGATTGCGGCAAGCCAGTGTTTTAAAAAAGGATTTCTTGAAGCAAAACCAGTTTTACTTGAACCAATCTACGAGCTCGAAGTGAAAGTACCGGAAGAATATATGGGTGATGTAATGGGTGATATTTCCAGTAAGCGTGGAAAAATTCTTGGAATGGATAGTGATGGAAGATTCCAGATTATAAAAGCTCTCGTTCCACTTTCAGAGCTTTATAAATATTCTTCTAACCTGAGAAGCCTGACACATGGAAGGGGAGTTCACAAACGGAAGTTTGATCATTACGAAGAAATGCCAAAAGAAATAGAGCACGAAGTAATTGAGGAATACAAAAAGTCTCGTGAAGAAGAGCATTGAAATTATTTAATAAGAAAGAATTAAGCCTGTTTTTATTTTAACGGAATTATGAAAAATCTCTGGTCTCCATGGCGATCTAAATACATTGAATCATTTAAAGATGAGCAATCAGGAGGAGAATGTATTTTCTGCCAAGCCGTTGAAAAAGACATATCGGAAATCAGCAATCTTTTAGTTCATAAATCAAAAAAAGTTTTTGTGATGCTGAATCTTTATCCATACAATAACGGTCATTTGATGATAGTACCAAACCGTCATATCGGAAATCTGCAGGATGTTACTATAGATGAATCAAAAGAATTAATGGAACAAATAATTCTTGCTGAAAAAGTTTTAAAAGAAGTTTATAAATCTGACGGAATTAATATTGGTGCAAACCTTGGAAGAAGCGCCGGAGCCGGAATTGAAGAGCATATTCATTTTCATATTGTTCCGAGATGGAATGGCGATACTAACTTTATGCCCGTCATTGGCGAAGTTAAAGTAATTTCACAAGATCTGGCTGAAACTAAAAAAAATCTGATCAATGTTTACAATGCAATTCAGAATTGATACTAAAATTATTTTTCAATAGGACGAATTTTATATTATGATGATATCCGGGATATTTAAGTGCTGGCTGATTTTATTTTTCATTTCATTACCACTTTTAATTAATTCCTGTGGTCCTGAAAAGCTTCCAAAATCTGACCTTGTAATAAAAGATAATCTTATTTATAAAAGAGGAAGCAGCTTACCATTTTCGGGTGTGGAAAGATCTGAAGTTGAAAATAAAATTATCGAGTACGAAATTAAGGATGGAATAAAGCACGGTGATTTCAGAATTTTCTATAAAAATGGTACTCTGGAAATATCCGGGCAATTAGTTGCAAATAAAAATATAGGGAAATGGATATATTATTATACAGGAGGTGAAATCGAATCGGAAGGATTTTTTGA
>JANWIS010000182.1 GCA_025449775.1 Ignavibacteriaceae bacterium | reverse complement strand
TTTCACTTTATATGTAATCGTGTCGGTTAGAAGCAATTAATTAGTGCGTAAACTTTTTAAACCTGTTTGGTTGTATATTCTTCTTTAGAGATTTTAAGTCCAGGTCCCATAGTAGTTGTTAAAAATAGACTTTTAACATACTGTCCTTTAGCAGAAGCTGGTTTCATTCTGATGATTGTATTAATAAATGTCTTAACATTATCTACAAGCTGATCAGTCTGGAAATTAAGTTTTCCTAATGATGTATGAACAATACCACTTTTCTCTACTCTGAATTCAATCTTACCTGCTTTAATTTCTTTTACAGCTTGTGCAACATCCTGTGTAACCGGTCCGCTTTTAGGATTAGGCATCAAACCTTTTGGACCAAGAACTTTACCCAACTTACCAAGCTCACTCATTGTATCAGGAGAAGCAATAATAACATCCACGTCAGTCCATCCATTGCGTATCTTTTCAAGATATTCTTCGAAGCCTGCATAATCAGCACCTGCATCCAATGCGTCCTGTATCTTTGTACTTTTTGCTATTACAAGTACTGTTACATTCTTTCCTGTACCATGCGGAAGTGAAACTGTACCTCTCAGCATTTGTTCAGCATGTCTGGGATCAACTCCAAGACGAATAGCACAATCCAGCGATTCAATAAATTTTACTTTAGAACTTTCTTTAAGAAGTTTTACAGCATCCTGCAAGCTATATTCTTTGTTCTTATTTACTTTGGATTGAATTTCTTTATTTCTTTTTGTGAGCTTCATATTTAAACCAAAAATTTTTGTCTGATTATTTTAGAATTAATCTTCTACAGTAAGTCCCATACTTCTTGCTGTACCGGCAATCATGCTCATTGCATGATCGATATCAAATGCATTCAGGTCTTTCATTTTTATTTCAGCAATTTCCTTTAGGTGTGCCTTGGTAACTTTTCCAACTTTTGTTTTGTTTGATTCAGCTGAACCTTTTTCAACCTTGGATAATTTTTTCAGAAGGATTGCTGCAGGAGGAGTCTTAGTAATAAAAGTAAAAGATTTATCGGAGTAAACAGTAATAATAACAGGAATGATCATTCCGTCTTTATCCTGAGTTCTGCCGTTAAACTGTTTACAAAATTCCATGATATTAACTCCCTTTTGACCTAAAGCTGGTCCAACCGGAGGAGAAGGATTTGCTTTGCCTGCAGGGATTTGCAATTTTATAAAACTATCTATTTTTTTTGCCATTATTAATTAACCTATGAGATATATTTATTTTTCTAATTCTGCTTGTACAAAATCAATTTCCACAGGAGTCTTTCTCCCGAATATTGAAACCATTACTTTCATTTTCATTTTTTCTTCATTCACTTCTTGGACGGTTCCGTTAAAATTATTAAACGGACCATCAACAATCTTTACCAAATCACCACCTCTGAAAATGGTTTCCATTCTTTCAGTACTTTCGTTCTGAGTTATTCTTCCAACAATCCGTCGAACTTCCTCAGGCTGAAGCGGATTAGGAATACTTCCCGTTCCTAAAAAACCCATCACCGATTGAGTCCGCAGAATAAAATCTTTTACCTGGTTATCAAGTTCAGCCTGAACCAAAATATAACCGGGAAAAAAATTTTTAGTCTTGCTGCGCTTCTTACCATCTTTTACTTCGAATACCTTTTCAGTTGGAACAAGTATATCTTTAATTTTTGGTTTTAAATGCTGATTATCCAGAAGCTCAGTTTCAAGAAGCTGCTTAACTTTATTTTCATGTCCTGAAAATGTTCGAACCACATACCATTTTGCATCCATTGATCTGACCTTTTAGAATATCCCTTTAATAACCTGGTTGATTAACATATCTATTACGTACGCAAAACCAGCTAGAATTATACAAACTACAATAACAATTTTTGTAGATTCAACCAGCTCGGCTTTTGTGGGCCAGGTTACTTTTCTCATTTCTTTTACTATGTCTTCAAAAAAACTTTTTATCTTTTCTTTCATTGTGCTATATATTTATATTGGTGGCACGTCAGGAGGGACTCGAACCCCCAACCTGCGGTTTTGGAGACCGCTGCTCTAGCCAATTGAGCTACTGACGTATTATTTAGTTTCCTTGAATAATACATGTTTTCTCACAACAGGGTCATACTTTTTAAATTCAACTCTTCCCGGGTGTGTTCTTTTATTTTTAGTCGTAGTATATCTGTATCCTGTTCCTGCAGAACTTTCTAAAGTTATAATCGCCCTGATATTTCCTTTTGCCATCTAATACTCCTATAAAAATTTTTTCGAGCTGACGACCGGGATTGAACCGGTGACCTCATCCTTACCAAGGATGTGCTCTACCAACTGAGCTACGTCAGCAAACCTGTAGAGCGGGAGACGGGACTCGAACCCGCGACCAACAGCTTGGAAGGCTGTGACTCTAGCCAACTGAGTTACTCCCGCAATTGTTAAAGTGCATACTATATCGCATTCAATAAGTAAATTGATTTTAAATTGTAAGCTATAATCCGAAAATATTTAACTTAATGCGAAGAAGATCTATTTCAATTACGAAAGTAAAAGGGTAGATAACTTATCTCTCAATTCCCTTGAATGCAAATCGACAATGATACCGTGGGCGGCGAGGGATTCGAACCCCCAAAGGCATACGCCAACGGATTTACAGTCCGCCCCGGCTCTCCAACTCCGGCGTCCGCCCTAAATCTCTAAAATTCGAGCGCTAAATATATTTTGTTGTTAACATAAATGCAAATAACAAGCAAGTGCACCTATTATTCAGTGCTTCCACAACTCGCGGTCTAAGCTTCGGTATTGAATTGCTTCACTTATGTGTTGAGAACGGATATTATCTGAATTATCTATATCTGCAATTGTCCTGCTTACTTTAAGGATCCTATCGTATGCACGGGCTGATAAGCCCAATTTTGTCATAGCCATTTTTAATAATTCTTCACCTGCATCATCTAATGAACAATATTTACGCACTTCTTTTGACCCCATGTCTCCATTATTGAATATATGATTGAGACCATTGAATCTTTTCAACTGAATTTCTCTAGTCTTTATAACTCGATTCCTGATTAAATCCGATTTCTCCGCAGGAACCACTGTCGCAAGTTCCTTATATTTTACAGCAGGAACTTCAATATGTATATCTATTCTATCTAAAAGAGGACCTGATATTTTTGCCATATATTTTTGTATTGATGGAGGAGTGCATGTGCATTCCTTATTTGGATCAGTAAAGTAACCACACGGACAAGGATTCATAGCAGCAGCAAGCATGAAATTTGCAGGAAACTCTAATGACAATTTTGATCTGCTTACAGTAACTTTAGAATCTTCAAGCGGTTGTCTTAAAACTTCCAGTACATTCTTTTTGAATTCCGGTAACTCATCAAGAAATAAAACACCAAAATGTGCAAATGATACTTCACCCGGGCGTGGAATACTTCCTCCTCCAACTAAGGCAGCATCAGAAACTGTGTGATGAGGATTTCTAAACGGTCGTTCTGTTATGATTGCAGTATCTCTTGATAAAATTCCGGCAATGGAATGAATCTTTGTTGTTTCAAGTGCTTCTTCAAATGTTAGAGGTGGTAATATAGTCGGTAATCGTTTTGCAAGCATTGTCTTTCCTGAACCCGGAGGTCCGATCATTAGTATATTATGTGCACCAGAAGCCGCGACTTCTAATGCACGTTTTACATTTTCCTGCCCTTTGACATCGGAAAAATCGAGATAATATTTATTTACTCTAGAAAAAATTTCATTCTTATCTGATCTTAAAGATTGTAATTGTATAGTGCCGTTAAGATAAGCTACAACTTCATCTAATTTTCGAATTCCTATCACATCTATTCCATCTACTATTGAAGCTTCAGCAGATGATTCAATAGGTAAGATGATTCTTTTTATTCCTTTTTTTCTTGCTTCAACAGTTATTGGAAGTGCACCCCTCACAGGTCTTAATTTACCATCAAGTGAAAGTTCTCCAAGGAAAACAGTGTGTCGTAATTTTTCTTCATCAATTAATTCTGTTGCTGAAAGAATTGCTATTGCGATTGGCAGGTCAAATGCACTGCCTTCCTTTTTAATATCAGCAGGGGCAAGATTTACGGTTATTTTCTTAAGCGGGAATACAAATCCGCTGTTCTTAATTGCAGCTGTTACTCTTTCTCTGCTTTCTTTAACTGCGCTATCCGGCAATCCGACAATTATGAACCCGGGAATTTGTTTTTCAACGTGAGTTTCAACTTCAACAAGGTAAGCATCAATTCCATAAGTAGCACTTGATAAAACTTTTGAAAGCATTTACAATCAATTTTGATTTTTTAAAGAAATAGTTTGAACAGATTTCGCTTAACTATTTTGCTAATATCATCTTTTGTGTTTGAGTGTTCAGAGGAGTGGTGACCTGATAAAGATAAATTCCCGATGGCAATCCTGTTGCATCAAATTTAAATTGATGAATTCCTTTATTCAGAAAACCGTTATGCAGCATTATTATTTCATTGCCTGCAAGGTTAAATATTTTCAGTTCTATATCAGTATCCTGAAGTAATTCAAACTCAATAAGTGTAGTCGGGTTGAAAGGATTGGGATAATTTTGCCCGATTATTACATCTTCAATTATTCCCTGACCAATCTTTACAGCATCGCTGTAAACTTTTGTACCGTCTTTATTGACCTGTTTGATCCTGAAATAAATTATCTCAGGTAAATTATTATTTTCACTAAGCAGTGAATATTTTTTCCCTTGTTCATCTTCTGCTGTTAATCTTCCAACCTGAATAAATTCGGAATTACCGACAGCTTTTTCCAATACGTAATAGGATGCATTCTTAACATCACCACCTGACCATTCAACTTCAAAAAAGTTTGAAGATAAATTAACACTTACTTCCGGCGAACGCGGAAAAATAGGTGCATCAGATTTTATTAATCTCAATTCCTGGTGAGAAGATTCTCTCCGGTTAAGCGAACTATTAAGTTCATCTTCGAGAAAATTAAACTGAAGAAGTACGGAAGAACTGTCATCAGAATATTCTGAATAATTCCTGTTAGTATTCAGTCCGGATGCAGAACCTTTTATCTCAACCAATCTTAACTGATCAATAACAAAATTTCCATGAGTTCCTTCATTTTGAAAATGCATTCCGAGATTTCCAAAATCAAAAAAGTTAACATTTTCAATCTTGGTTATTTCTTCGCCATTACAGATAAAGCTGATTTCAGAATTTGTTTTATTAATAACAAGAATTAAATGATACCAGACTTCGCTGGAAAAAAATACAGGCTTAATTTCTAAAAAATTATTTTCTCCGGATGTTATCATCAGCATCTGATTTTCATTGCGAGATAAATAATATTCGGTACGACTGCTTTCCAGATTTATCAATTTTAAAAATGTTGAATTGAAATCTTCCAGTCTAATCCAAAACTCAGCAGCAAGTACATCTTTATCTTCATAATCCAAAGGAAGATTTAGATATGAATTTTGATGAAAGAGTGCTGCATTTCCGGCTACTGGATATTTTTCATAGTATTCAAAAGAGAGTGAATATAAGTTTGATCGGTTTGTAACAAGATTGTTATCCGAGCTCACTAAATATCCAACTACATTTTCAGTTTCAAGAAATTCACCATAAATTTTTAATTTGTTAGCAGTGGCAGGATTAGAAGTTAACTGAACCACAATCTGAAAAAAAGAATTTGAAGTGAACGATGCACTATCAGTTAAATCTATCTGGATTATTTGAGCAGTAACAGAAAAATTTTCCAGAAACCGGGCTGAAGATTGAATATTTGATTTTCCTTCGACTGTCCATAATTCAATTTTGTTGATCATTAAAGTTGGATCAGGTATTAGATATAAATCTAATCTGTCTGATTCCGGAAAAACTTTGGAAGTGATTACAGAGATCTCAAATCGTCCGCCGGATGGAATAAACTCAGGAGAAAATATTTTAAAGTTATTTTGCAGGTCAGATGCAAAGAGTAAGTTGACAGCTGCAAATGCCAAAAATATTTTTAATAGTCCAAACATATATTGGTAATTAAGTAATTATTTTGAATTGTTCAACTATTTGTACTGACGCAGGAAATCAATACGGTCGCGAAGGTCTTTAACAGGCACTAAAAGCTTATCTTTTCCATAAATAGCTTCTTCCCTGTTCGTAAATGCAAGTTCGTAATCTTTGCTCATTACAATGGCTTCTTCTGGACAAACTTCTTCGCAAAATCCGCAAAAAATGCAACGTAGCATATTTATTTCAAATTTTTCAGGATACCTTTCTTTTTCAAGTTCGGTTTCTGATGCTTGAACTTCTATTGCTAAAGCCGGGCAAACTCTAGAACATAATCCACAAGCTACACATCTTTCGACACCGTTTTCTTCCTCTACAAGAACAGGTCTGCCTCTGTAAGAACCAGGTGGATCAAATCTTACTTCCGGATATTCCATAGTGAATTTTGGTTTAAACATAGTCCTAAGTGTGAGCGATAAACCTTTTACTATTTCAGGAATATAAATTCTTTCCCAGAAATTAAGATCTTTAAGTCTTTTTCTTTTAGGATTAGCAGACATTCGTATTTTTTTATTTAATAATGTTGAAATAATAATTACATATTAACATAAGCACATTTCTATAATCCAAAAACCATAATCAATAATGCAACCCAAATTATATTAATTAAAGATAACGGAAACATCACTTTCCATCCAAGATTCATAAGCTGGTCATATCGAAACCGTGGCAACGACCATCGGACCCAAAGGAAAAAGAAAAGCAATGCTGCCAGCTTAAATAGAAATGCACCAAAACATAATAATGTTTCGAGGATCGGATTCAATCCTAACTTTTCTATATAAGGAATCTGCCATCCGCCTAAATAGAGAGTAACAATCAAAGCACTCGCAATAATCATGTTCGCATATTCAGCAAGAAAGAACCCGGCAAATTTCATACTGCTGTATTCTGTATGAAAACCACCTACGAGTTCCGGTTCAGCTTCAGGCAAATCGAATGGAAGCCTGTTTGTTTCTGCAAAAGCCGAAACAACAAATGTTATAAAACCGATTGGCTGAAGTATTGCATTCCACATCCATCCGGATTGTGCTTCAACAATAGCAACAGGTCTCAGTGATTCTGAAAGTAAAAGAACACCGGCTATAGAAAATCCCATCGAAACTTCGTACGAAATCATCTGTGCTGCAGATCTTATTCCGCCAAGTAAAGAATATTTACTACCAGATGACCAGCCGGCTAAAGTAATTGAATAAACCCCCAATGATGTTAATGCAAGAACGAAAAGTATACCCATGTTAACATCTGCAACGAGAAGTTTAATGTTATAATCTTTAATTATTAAATCGGGACCAAAAGGAATTACTGCATAAGTGGATAATGCAACAAGTAAAGCAATAACAGGTGCAAGTGCATGAATTTTTTTATCAGCATTATCCGGAACAATATCTTCCTTCAATGCTAATTTAAATATATCGGCAAAAGGTTGAAGTGATCCTCTCCATCCAACTCTGTTTGGACCAATTCTGTTTTGAGCCCAGGCACTTATTTTTCTTTCGAAGTAAACAAGGTATGCAACTGCCACAAGAATCACATTGACGATGATTAATACTTTTACAAGTGTTACTATTATTAACTCGGTTATATTCATGTCAGGATATTTTAACGCCGTTTAGAACTTCTGTTTTGATTTTTATTCCCTGTTCGCCGATCATATCATAATCCAAACCTTTAAATGCATCAATTGTATTACTCATTTCATTAAAGATTTCTTCTGCCATATTGAATTTAAATTTGTGTCCCATAATTCTGGAAAGTGAAACTAAAATCTTCCAGGCGGGTTTAGCATCTGCTTTTTTTCCGGAAGCCCATCGATCGAACTCAGTTCCAAATTTATCCAACCTGCTCATGCTCATTCCGTCAATTGCCCTGTCCTGTTCAGCTACTGAAACAGCCGGACGAATTCTTTGAATCATCCCTGTTATGTTTACAAAAGTTCCGTTCTTTTCTGCAAAAGTTCCTGCAGGAAAAACCACATCCGCAACAGAAGTAGTTTGATTGTGGTTTGATGAATGAACAATTAATAATTCCAGCCCGGCAATTGCATTTTCA
>JANWIS010000181.1 GCA_025449775.1 Ignavibacteriaceae bacterium | reverse complement strand
TACTGTTAAAAAACTCAATATAATCATCTGACTGATCTGTAATCCGTGTTGGAGTCACTGATGCAAGGTGGTAAACAATATCGGGTTTGATACTGTTGATTATTTCTTTTAGCCGCTTGAAATTTGTAAGGTCACACTGAAGCAGTTCAATTCCTCCGGAATTAAAACTGTGAGAATTGTACAAACCTGTAACGGAATTTCCTGTATTCTTTACCAGCTCATTGCACAAATATGGACCCAAATATCCCGAAGCGCCTGTGATCAATATTTTCTTCATCTTTTTTGAGCAATTGAATCATTCAAACCGGAAGTCAGAATACTATTCCCGCAATGCCTTCAGTATTTTTATTCCTGTTTCATCAACTGTGCTTGCCTGGTTGGTGAGCACAACTACTCCCGTACCAATTTCAGGCATGAAAGCAATGAAACTCATATAACCCCCAGTTCCGCCGTTATGCCAGATAACCTGCATACCGTCAGCTGTTTCTGAAATATGCCATGCCATACCAATGTAAACGTTCGGTATATCGGTTTCAAATCTCCGCTTCTGCATAATATTCAGGCTCTCCTTGAAGTCCATCTTATCAGTTTTTCCCATATGAAATGCCAGGTATTTAAGCATGTCTTTCATGTTTGAGCGGATTGCACCGGCACCTTCTAAAACACCGAGGTTCCATAACGGGGCAGGTTCTCCCTTTTCTGTGTATCCTTTTGCAAGGTTCTTTGTCATCTCAGGTGAGAGTTTGATTCCGGAGGATGTCATTCCAAGGGAATCAAGAATGTAGTAATGAATGAGTTCTTCATAAGTTTTGCCGGTCTTCCTTGACATTAAATGACCAAGAAGCCCCATTCCGAAATTAGAGTAAATGTATTTTGTGCCCGGTTCATAATCAAGAATGTGATTGTTGATGAACTCATACATATCAGCAAGTGTGTAATGTGCATACGGGTCTTTAGGATTTGTTTTCTTATCAGCAAACAGGTTTGATGGCAGCCTGGGGAGCCCGGAAGTATGGGTAACCAAATGCATAAGCTTGATGTGCTCTGTGCTGGTAAAATTATGTATTGTCACGGAGTCAGGCAGATAATCCTGCACCAGATCATTTATCTGCATCTTGCCTTCACGTGCAAGCATCATCAAAATTGTTGCTGTAAATGTATTTGTAATTGAGCCAATTTCATAAACCGTATTCTCATTCGGTTTTGATGAATCTTCCTTATTTGTTCTTCCGTAAAAATAGGTTTTTGGTGCGTCGCTGCCAATTTCAAATACTCCTATGGCAACACCCAGATTCTTTTTGCCGTCAATCAGAGGTTCTACAATACCGTTTATCTTTGTCTCCAGGTCCTGAGAAAAAGTATATGAAGTAAAAACAACAAAAAGCAGGAATATTTTCTTTATCATATTATTATGCAATGGGCACATTTTTAGTCCCGTTTTATTATTTGATTGAATAATGAGCTAAATTCTCATAAATTATGAATTTCAATCTTCAATTTACTGTATAAATTTTATAAAAAATCCCCCGTAAATAGGGGATAAAAGAATTAGAGGGTTTTCGAGGAATTGCTTTATAGTCCCCCTTGGAAAGGGGGATTTAGGGGGATTAAAAATCTCTGTTTATCGACTATCTTACAATATTTGTCCTGAACCTTATTGAGGAATTCAAATTCATGCCTTTAAGTCCCCCTTGAAAAGGGGGATTTAGGGGGATTAAAAATCTCACCCACATGATTTACTTTCAAATTCATCAATATATTCTTCAATCTTAGAAATTACAAAATCCAACGCCTGTTTAACTTCATCATCATCAAATCTCAAAACATTTAGTCCCAAATTATTGATCTTGATCTCCCTCTTTATATCCCGGATTTCATTACCAACATGACTTATTCCGTCAAGTTCAATTACAAGTTTTAATTTCCTGCAGTAAAAATCTGCAATGAAATTAGCTATTGGCTTTTGTCTGTTGAATTTGTATCCGCGCAACTTTCCTGCTTTTATTTCATTCCAAAGAATAACTTCTGATAGGGTAGAATTATTCCTTAAATTTCTGGAAAGTTGTTTTAGATTTTTGTTGTATGGAACAAATGGCATGTTGAAAAATTCTTTGTATATAATAAAATTTCCTTCATTGTGAAAACCAATCGATGAGTTGCAGAGTGAAATCCCCCTAAATCCCCCTTTTCAAGGGGGACTTATATTTCGCGCTATTCAGGTGAGACTTTTTACTTCTCGCCGCCTTTGGGGCCGTAAAACAAAACCCATGTCATAAAATCATCTGTAAAATCTTCGAATCTGTGGATTGCTCCCGCTTTGGCGAATAAAAAATCACCCTGCACAAAATCAGCATAAACACCCTCATTATAAAACCTGCCGCTGCCGGTAACAACAATATAAACTTCATCCCTTGTGTGGGGAGTCTGTTTATCAACTTTTGCCGGCTTATATAACTCAACTACAAGCGAGCCGTGCTTAAAAAATTCTGCGAATTCTGTGCCCGAAGCATTAAGGTCATATGCTGATTCCTTGAGGGATAGATGGAAGTTTTCTCTTGTTTTCAATTTGTTATAATTTGTTTATAAGTTTATTAACATACTTTTCATGAAATACCCTTAATAAATTAATTATGGGTAATATTGCACATTTTTAATATAGTAACAGTAGAATCTAATTCATTTCTATTCCAATAATACAATTTATACTTAACATCGAAAACTTCAATAACTGGGTTATAGAATTGCCAATCAATTTTTAAATTCCGGGGTCGTTTTTCCTTTATTTCACCCAAATTTTCAGTAATTATACTTATGATACCATTATAATTGGTTATTTTAGAGGGGTGATCGTCAATAGATACTTTATTATTTGTAATTTGTTCTGGTATTTCCAATACTAGTCTAAAAATTATAGTGGGAAGTTCACCTGAATTATTTATTGATAGAATAGAAGGGACATATCCTCCACCACATTCCAATCCATTTATGTCTATGTATGGTCTTTTTGACAACTCTCTGAGTCGGTCCGATTCTTGTTGCTTTATTTGATTTTGGGCTGAAGTATATTGATCAAACATTATTGAATATTGTTTTTGACTAACATCATTCAAGGTTCTAAAACTCCCAGATATATTATCAATTTGAGTAGGAATGTTGTCCAATTTACTTGTAATAATATTTACGCTTGAATCAAGTCTGTGAAACGAAGAATTCATAGTTTCTAAAGAACCCATACTCGAATATAAAATTGATTGTTGAATGGAATCTTTGACCCTTTGCACATTATATCTATAATCTGCCTCAATTCTTTCAGAGTTGGATTGACTTATAGTATATAATGATATTTGAATAGCTAGAACAGCTATAAGCAAACTACCATGATTCAATAGGTAGGTAATCTTATCCTTACTGGTTTCAAGTTGAATTTGTTTAGGGACTTTTCTGCGGAAAACAGGAATGAATAACTCATAAAGTAAAAATAAGGTCAAAGCACAAATTAATATCCAAACGAAAACTATAAAAGTATCAATCATCTCGATATAACGCTAAGGTTTATAATAGAAACTTATGTTGTTTGGGTTATTTTAATATACCCACAAAGTAGTTATGCAATATAGTGTTATTTTTTATGTATTAAAACTATATTTTTGTTTTATGGAATATAGAGATGAAAGGCTTGAGTCGGCATATGGTGAAGACAAAATTGATTTATCATTTGCTAATAATAAATACATACTGAAATGGTGGAGTAAAACACACGACGAGTTAATATTTACTTTAATCCAAAAATTACAGTGGCATTGGTTCTGTGAAATACACCAAAAGGTAGAAGATATTACACCAAAGGAAGTAATCAAAAACTGGGTCAAGGAGGACCCTATTTGTAAAGAATATGTGTGGTATAATGTCATTGCCTATTTTGCAGAAGCCCGGGCGAAGATTAAAGGAATGACAAAGGATATCAGAAAGCCAAAAAGAAAGAAATGTGGAATTTGCCAACAGGATTTCAATGAGGATTCACTTGGCTATCCCTTAGTAATTAGGTTAGGTATTGATGATTTGGATTTCTGTGCACCGTGCCTAAAGAATATCATATATCCTAACTCAGGTATTGATGATTATGACGAAAAAAAGATAATTAAGTATCTCAAAGAATTGGCAAACATACTGCAAAGAGTTCCAACACAAGGATTCGGGGAAAGAATTGGAGATTTGCACGGTTTTACCAAAAAAGAGAAGTTTGAGTTAATAACATTTATGAAAAACAAGCCATCAATTACGAGGATCAAGTACTTTTTTGGCAGCTGGTTTAAGGCTTTAATAGCGGCAGGAATATTGGAGGATGGCACAAGAAAGAATAGCAGAGGAATTCAATGTTTAGCAAAAGACGGGGATGTATGTTATTCATTGGGTGAAAAGACAATTGACGATTTGTTATACTCTTTGAAGATTAAACACAAAAAAGAATGTTATTACCCTGAATCAAATTATCGTTCAGATTTTCTAGTAAATGATGTACACATCGAATATTTTGGTTTAGCAGGCAATAAGGAATATGACAAGAAAACAAAAGAAAAGATAAAATTATGTAAAATGCATGGATTGAAATTATTAGCAATTTATCCAAAAGATCTCTTAAGTTATAACAAACTTAAAGAGAAAATTACTGAAGCTGCTTTATAAGTTCATAAAGAATAGCGATGAGTTGCTATTGTTTCCAAAATGGAGAGTACAGGGTTTTAATACTGTAATATAGCTATGCCTTCAGTAATAATGGAATTATTTTTCTCCATCCGCCAATTTCAATCCACTTATCAGAAGTTCGAGCACTTGGAAACATGGAGAAAATAATTCGCGTATTTTTATTATTTATATGTGTTACAAAAACAGAGCCATGTTGTATTTGTTTACTTTCTAACTTAGAAATATGTTTGGATACAAGCTTACCTAGACATAATATTTTTTTTGGCTCTAATATTTGAATTTGTTCAGTTAGGTATTTACTACAATGTTTTACAGCAATCTGCATATTTTTTTTATCACTAGAAACATATGACTTTATTAAATCCGTGAATAACCAGCTGATTTTTCTAGAATTTAAATATCTAAACAGAATTCTGCATTCTTTTTGATGAAATGTTCTTAAATTATTTAGATTTCTTTCCGGGTCAAGATAATAATCACCTAGATTTTTTACTTCAAAGTTAGTATCCCTTTGACTTCGATAAGTTTGCTTTCCTCCGGCATGCGCTTGAGCAATTATTAGTAAATCTAGTGGAATTCTTATTTGTGGCGAAGAAAAGCCAAGTAACAAATTACTT
This sequence comes from Ignavibacteriaceae bacterium, assembly GCA_025449775.1. GTDB lineage: Bacteria > Bacteroidota > Ignavibacteria > Ignavibacteriales > Ignavibacteriaceae > IGN2. The sequence goes on along the minus strand of JANWIS010000181.1, from coordinate 1,860 downwards.
TCACAACCATAATTTTTTCTATCTGCAGGTAGGTATAATTTTCTCTCCTCTTTACATTTCGCACAAAGTTTTCTTTTATTAATCTTATCGAATAGTTTGTATGTAACATCTAAGTCTAAAATACCATAATTCATCTTCCTTATCTCCTAAATTTCCTTCTTAAAGCAACTATAAAAAGGGTACCAATTATAGTCTGCAATAAAGTCTGAACTATAGAAAAAACGATGTAAAACCACTTGCAGACTTTAAATGTTCTATTTCTCTCCTAAAAGGAACCGAACTATTTAACGAATATAGGAAAGCAGAACATAAATCATTTATCCGGCTATAAGTGTTTCCTGCTTTCCCCCAATATATAACAGCTTCATCATATTTAATACCTGTAAATAGGTAAACAAAGGAGAATCCTACTAGAATTCCAACAATCCAGAACAAACTTTTTGTGTAATCTTCGCCATAATTACTAAACCATTTATAGAAAGTTATGAATACTTTTTTCACTCTATTTTTCTCAGCATTTTTCTGAAGATCATATCTCCTTTTATGGATTTCACCTGCTAATTCATAGTCTTTATAATTATCAAAATTAATTTCGAATTGTCGATAAGTATTTATGATGTTATCGTAATCTATAAAAAGATCAATAGATGAATGAATACCGTATGAATTTAAAGCATCTATAGTTGGTTTGTCAAGTTCACCATTTAGGATACGTTCATCTAACAGTTTGCCTAATTGCAAATCACAGTTTTCGAATCTTGTGTTTTCAAAAAATGACTTTGAAAAAGAGCAATTAGTAAGTTCGCAATCATTAAAATGAATATTATTTCCTAGATTCAATTCTCTAAATAAAGCAATCAATTCGAAACTGCAGGAATTAAAAGTAATGTTTTCGCTTCCAAATGTTGAGCCTCGGAAATCAACATTTCTGAAAATAGTCTTATCGAAATAAGTTAGTCCTTTAAAAGCGGAATTAAAATATACATTATCTTCAAAAATTGTTGGTCCTGTTGTCCTATTATAATTAAATGTAACTTTTTTGAAAAATGTAACGTTATTAAAACAAACGGTTCCCTTGAAACTACAGGAATCGACAAAGCATTTGGCATTAAAGTCTATGTCTTCAAAAGTAAAATCTTCATTAAAAATGCACCTAAAAAAGGACACATCTTTGTTGAAAACTGAATTTTTTAAAAAAAATGGTTCCGAACTTCCAAATAATTCAAGGTCACTAATGTAAAAGTTTACATTAAATTCGCAATTTACAAAACTTAAATATTCCTTTTCATTTCTTATAACATTTGGATTTATCGTCATGAAATCATTTTTGTCATAGTAACCTATAGGGCTATCAAAAGACGGATTAATCTTAAGATTCTCGAATACACGTTGTCCCTCTAACAACTTATTAGTGAACTCCCTGATTCCTAATTCATCCATGGACTTTACTTATTTATTAACATATTTTCCATGAAATACTTTCATCTTCTCAACCAATTCCTCGATCTCATCTTTCGGCGGGAGGAATGTTGTGCGGAAATGCAGTGTACCGGGTAACTGCCCGAATCCCGAGCCGGGCACTACACAAATCCCGGTTTCCTCAAGAAGCGCCATACAGTAATCATTATCACGCTTTGATTCATACGCAAGCTTTTCCGATGGTGTCATTTTGGTAACATCTGACGTATGAGGGAGTTCAAACTTAACAAAAGCATACATTGCGCCCTGCGGTACATCAATTGTCATTCCGTCTATTGCGTTCAAACCTCTTCCGAGAATTTCTGCTTTCTCTTTCAGATCACTTAATATTCCATCGCGTTCTTTTATAAATCTGTCATAGCTTGGCTCTCCTTTTTGCGG
>JANWIS010000180.1 GCA_025449775.1 Ignavibacteriaceae bacterium | reverse complement strand
TGTTGTCAGATTCAAAAATGTTTTGATGAAGAAACATATTCCCGTAATAGATATTGGTGAACACTGTCACAACCCATACATCTGCGGATTTTATAATTACTGCCGGAAGCACATTCCTGAAAATTCCATTTTTGATTTGAGCGGAATGCATCTTGTAAAGAAATATGAATTGTATAACGAAGGAATTATCAGTCTTGAAGATGTGCCTGAAGATTTTCCGCTGAATAAAAATAACAAGCTCCAGCTTGATGTGTATAAAAGTAATAAGCCGATGATTGATAAAGAAGCAATTGAAAATTTTCTTTCTGATTTAAATTACCCTCTTTACTTTATGGACTTTGAAACATTCCAGCCTGCAGTTCCGTTGTTTGATAATTCAAAACCGTACCAGCAAATTCCATTTCAGTATTCGGTCTTCTTGAAGAAAACTAATGAAAGTGATGCTGAACATTTTGAATTCCTAGCTGAACCGGGAATTGATCCGAGAAAAAAGTTCATAGAAAACTTATTGAAAGTAATTAAAAACGATGGTGATGTCCTTGTTTATAATAAAACTTTTGAAATTACAAGATTGACTGAGATTGCAAGGGACTTTCCTCAATACACTGATGAAATTGAAAAACTTATTTCAAGAATAAAAGATCTGATGACTCCATTCCAGAAAAAATATTTTTATGCACCGGAGATGAAGGGCTCATATTCAATTAAAGCTGTACTTCCTGCACTTGTTCCTGATCTGAGTTACGACAACCTTGAAATTAATGACGGGGGACTCGCATCAATAGCTTACGAAAGTCTTCAAGCAGAATCCGACTTGATGAGAACTGCAGAAATCAAACAACAGCTGCTTGAGTATTGTAAAATGGATACTTTAGGGATGGTAAAAATTTTAGATCGTTTAAATAAAATTTAAATGATGAAGAACAAAACAGTACTGATAACCGGTGTAACTTCCGGTATCGGAAAAGCTGCTGCATTCTCTCTTGCAAAATCCGGAGCTTCTTTGATACTGCTTGGAAGAAGTGAAAAGAAGGGAGAAACAATATGCAGACAGATAAAGCAAAAAACCGGGAACGATAAAATAAAATTTTACAAAGCCGATTTTTTCCTGATGAAAGAAGTAAAATCCGTTGCTGAAAAAATAATAAATGAATATGAACGAATAGACATTCTCATCAACAATGCAGGAGCCAGGTTTCTCGATCATAAATTTTCCGATGAAGGAATTGAACAAACTCTTGCTGTAAATTATTTAAGCCATTTCTTTCTGACGGAACTCTTACTCGGGAAAATAAAAAATTCTTCATCCGCAAGAATTATAAATGTCTCATCAGGCACTCATTATAACGGAACCGGAGTAATTAAAAATATAATTTCTCCCGAAATGTATAACGGAAGACAACAGTATGCAGATTCCAAGCTGGCGGTTGTTTTATATACTTATAAACTCGCTGAACAATTATCTGGAACCGGGATAGGTGTTAATGCAAGGGATCCGGGAGTGGTTGCTACAAACTACGCACGAAATAATGGTCTATTGAACTGGATGAAACACAGAATTTACGGTTTGATGAAAAGACAATTGCTTAATTCAAAACAAGGAGCCGACACAATAATTTATCTTGCTTCGTCGGAAGAAGTTAATGGAGTTACGGGAAACTATTTCTACAAAAGAAAAGAAAATCGTTCTTCGGAATTATCTTATGACAAAGCACTGCAAAAACAATTGTGGGATTTTAGCAGGGAATTGCTGCATACAAAATAATTATTCCTCCCGGCTTACTTGCCCCTTTTATAATTATAGTTTAGTTTTAAGTCAACTTTTTGTCTATCAGGAAATTTTATGAAGTGTAAATTACCGGAGATGTTTATTCTAATTCTTGTGATTGCTTTGAACTTTTCTTTGCAATCAACATTTGCACAGTATGATACTTTTAATTTTGAAAATTATATTGCCGGACAACGATTAGTTTGTCAGGATTCTATTAATTGGACTACATTCAATCTGTTACCCTGCGACCCGATTGAAGATCCATACATAACTTCAAACATTACCTTCAGTGGTGCAAATTCTTTAGTTGTAATACCAGATAATGATCTTATAAAGTATTTGGGAAATCACGAATTCGGTTATTGGCACATTTGGTTTATGGTTTATATCCCAAACGGTAAGGCAGGTTATTTTAATTTAATGTCTGGGTTCACTCCTGATCCATATGAATGGGCATTGGAATGCGTTTTTGATCCCGGCGGATTTGGATATTTAAATGCAGGCGGTGCAAATGCAGCATCATTTTATTATACCTATGACGCCTGGCACTTAGTAATGATTTACATTAATCTCTCATTAGATGTAGCTGAATTTCGGTTTGATAGAAATTTAATCCACACTTGGCAATGGTCTGATGGAGTGTTTGGTTCCGGGAGTCAATTAAATTTGGCAGCGAATGGATTCTATAATTGGTCCTGGCCACCACACGAAATGTATGTTGATAACTATCTTTATACCGGCGATTGTCTAACTTGCCCAGTTCCATCTGCACCAAGTAATCTTACAGCAGAAACAATATTTAATCCGGATGCAATGGTTAAACTAAATTGGCAGGACAACTCAACTTATGAATATATATTTGATATATATAGAAAATACGGAATGCCGAATGACCCAACACAGTACGATTTAATTAGTAGCGTGACTTTTGATTCTACTCAGTTTATTGATGAGTTTGTCGTTCCAGAATCAACTTACACATACAAAGTTATCGCAATAAATCCTTATGGTTCAAACCAAAGCAACACAGCAACTATTACTGTACCAATTCCAGTTGAACTAATTTCATTCACTTGTGAGGTTGAAAAAGAGATTGTCACGCTTTTTTGGCAGACTGCAACCGAGACGAATAATAGTGGATTTGAAATTGAGCGAAGTCAAAATTCAAATGTAAAAAATCAAACGGAATGGAAAAGCATTGGATTTGTGGAAGGGAAAGGAACGACAACAGAAAACCAAAACTATTTTTTTACGCATAAACCAGAGACAGGTAAATATAAATATCGCTTAAAGCAGATTGATTTTGATGGATCATTCGAATACTCACCAGAGATAGAAGCAGAAATTCTTCCACCATTAATATTTTCACTCGAGCAAAATTTTCCAAATCCTTTCAATCCAATAACAGCAATCAGTTGGGAATCACCATCCGGCAGTTGGCAAACATTGAAGATATATGATTTACTTGGAAATGAAGTTGCGATTCTTGTAGATGAATATCGACCAGCTGGAAAATATGAAATTGAGTTGGACGCAACCTCTCTTCCAAGCGGTATTTATTTCTATAAGCTGCAAGCAGGAAATTATGTAGAAACAAAAAAGATGGTCTTATTAAAGTAGATTGATTTTTACATCAATCATTTATATAGTTGCAAATCTTTTCATACTAAGCGGATTGTGAAAAAATTACTATAACTGCGCTATTTCCTCTCAAGCGTGGACGTTTTTATTCCTGATGCGTAGTAATTAATTCGCTTTTAGTATTTATCATTTAAAAATTTCAAGGAGAAAATATCATGCTGAAAAACACGCCATTTGAGAGTGCAAGATCTGAAGAAACCACCATCATTATAAAGGGTGTTAAAATTGAAGGTAAAATTACCAGCAGTGGTAACATCAGAGTCGATGGGGAAATACTCGGAGATATTACATCACAAAGTAATGTAATTGTCGGAGAGAACGGACAGGTGAATGGACAAATAAATGCTGACGTGATTACAATCGGGGGAAAAGTTTCCGGAAGCATCAGGGCAAAAGAAAAACTGGTAATTGATTCTAAAGGAAATCTTAAAGGTGATATCTTCACTAAAATATTAATTGTTGAAGCAGGTGCAAAGTTTGATGGTAAAAGCAAAATGGGAGATTCAAAAGAAATTTATGAATCAAGGGAACCTGTTAAATCAGAAATTGCTGCTGCGGTAATTAATAAATGATCGTAAGGTAACGGGTAGAAATTCTGAAATAAAAAAGGCGATCGTTTGATCGCCTTTTAATTTTAAATTATTCTTTATTCCATCCCGGAATTCTTCCCGGTGTCCATGGTGCACCGTACCGTTCCATCTCTGCCTCAAGATTTTTCACATCAACTTCGAGCAAAGTTTTTAATTGTGCAAGCAATGGTTCAAATTCCTCTTCAGCAACTTTTAAAGTGTTTATTTGTGATTGAGTCGGTGCTGAACTGCTTTGCCTCAATCCGTAAGCAACTTCATTCAATCTGTCATAAACGGTAGGATATGTCGGCTCATTTCGCGGTGCTAAAGTTCTATCCTGAAAAAGATGCTGTAATATATCTTCTGTTTCACTCTTTATTTTCAAAGCATTATCCATCAAAGAATTTGGTGCTTCAGGTGTTTGCTTGATTGTGTAAATCAGGAGATCTGTTTTGTCTTTCAAATCACGGACTGAATTGAGAGCACCTTCAACTGCGCGGTTAAATTCCCAGGATTTTTTATGGAACGCAACCAATATTAATCGGTCTTCAGCAGGGAGAGTAGTATTGTTAAGAACTTTTGCTTCAAATGTTTGAGGCCCTGCTATTTTTGTAAGCTGACCGTCAACACTCATAAACATCTCAACAGAATATTTACCCGGTAGAACTGGTGTTCCGCTTTCATTTTTATCTGTTGCTTTTCTTACAGGATTTGTGTCAGCATATCTCAAATCCCATGTAATTCTATTAATCCCTTTTTTAATTCCTTCTTTTAATTTTCTAACAACATTTCCCTGTTCATCCGAAACAACAAAAAGTAAAAATGATTTTTCTTCTCTGTCTTCCGAACGAAGATCATCCCATGCGGGGTAATCAATGGGTTTGTTTTCTTTAATAAGATCTTTTTCTTTTTCCTGTCTTATTTCCTTTCTGCTCTTCGGTGCTTCCTTTATGTAATAAGTGAATGTTGCACCGAAAGGAGGATTCTCAGCTTTGAAAAACGATGAACCAAGCGCGTGGAATGTAGCACTTCTTTTAATGAACATTAATGCATCTTTCACAGGGAAGAGTTTATAATTTTCCTGCTCGAGTGTTTGTTCAGTCAATTCTCTGATCGGAGAATAGTTATCAAGTAGATAAAATCCTCTTCCGAAAGTAGCTAATGCAATATCATTTTCTCTTTCCTGAATATCCAAATCTCTAACAGCAGTTGTTGGCAGTCCGCCTTTCAATTGAATCCATTTATTCCCGCCGTTGATAGTAAAGAAAACTCCGTACTCTGTTCCGATGAAGAGAAGTTCCGGCTTAATATGATCCTGAGTTATGGAATAAACTACAAAAGGTTCTTTCATATCTCCGGAAATAGATTCCCAGCTTTGTCCTCTGTTCTTGCTTACAAGAATATAAGGTTTGAAGTCGGCTCTTTTGTGATTGTCGAAAGTTGCATAAACTGTATTAGCATCAAATCGTGATGCATACAAGCAGCTTACATAAGTCATCTCAGGAATTCCGGAGAAAGATTCAATCTTTTTCCAGCTTGTTCCTCCGTCTTCTGTAACTTGAATAAGTCCATCGTCTGTTCCGGCATAAATTAATCCTTCAACTAAAGGAGATTCTGACAGCGAAACAATGTTTCCATAAAATGAAGTTGATGCATTCTTGGCGATTGCATCAATACTCCAGACTTTATCCATTACCGGGAGTTTGTTTCTATCAACTTGCCTTGATAAATCAGGACTGATCGCTTTCCATGTATTTCCCTTGTCATCACTTCTGAAAATTTTGTTTGCTGCTGCATATAAACGGTTTGCATGCGGACTAATAATAAGTGGAGTATCCCAATTCCATCTATAAGGTGTTTCATCTTTTTCTTCCTGTGGTTTGATACTGATAATTTCTCCCGACTTCAAATCGTGACGTGTGAGACCTCCATACTGCCAGAGACAATAAATGATATTCGGGTTTTCAGGATCGGTCAATGATTCATAACCATCGCCGCCGACAAGTGGAATAAAATCAGCATTAATAATTCCTTCTTCATTAATTGTCTGTGATGGAACTATCATACTGTTGTTGTCCTGTGTTCCGCCCATTACACGGTAGAATGGTTCATAATTATCTACGCTAATTCTATAAAACTGTGTGATTGGAAGATTATCTTTAAATTCAAATGTTTTTCCACCGTCGAATGTTTCATAAACTCCGCCATCGCCGCCGATAAGAAAATGTTTTACGTCTTTTGGGTTTATCCAGAATGCATGATCATCAACGTGTCTTCCGCTTGTTGAGATTGGTGAAAAAGTTTTTCCGCCGTCTGTTGAAGTTTGTGAATATGTATCAAGAAGATAAACTTTATTTACATCGACCGGATCACAGAATACTTCACTGTAATATTGTGCACTGACGGAAACAACTTCATTCATTTTTTCCCATGTAACTCCACGGTTTGTCGATTTGAAAAATCCTCCATTCTTACCTTGTGCTTCAATTATAGCATAAATGTAATCAGGGTTTACCGGAGAGATCGCTAATCCAATTCTTCCGATATCACCTGAAGGCAAACCTGTTTCCAGCTTTTTCCATGTTGCACCTGCATCTGTTGATTTGTGAATCGCACCTTCTGGTCCGCCATTGATCAACGTCCAAACGTGTCTTCTTCTCTGGTAAGATGCTGCATAAAGAACATCCGGGTTTCGTGGATCCATAACAACATCAGTCACTCCCGTGTTCTCGCTGATGTAAAGAACTGAATCCCATGTAACACCATAGTCAACTGATTTATACAAACCCCTGTCTCCACCTGGTCCCCAAAGCGGACCTTGAGCAGCCACATAAATAATTTTTGAATCTCTTGGATCAATTAAAATTTTTGCAATGTGCTCTGATTTTTTCAGTCCGATATTTTTAAAACTTTTTCCGCCATCTTCTGAACGATAAACTCCATCTCCCCAGGAAACACTTCTCTGACTATTGTTCTCCCCGGTTCCAACATAAACAACATGTGGATTTTGAGGATCGAGTGTTACACATCCGATAGAGAATGAACCGTAATTATCAAAGATCGGTTCCCACGTAGTTCCGGAATTAATTGTTTTCCAAACATTTCCGCAGGCAACAGCAACATAAAATTCATGAATATTATTTGGATTAACAGCAAAGTCTGTAATTCTTCCTGAAGTAGCTGCGGGACCGATCAATCTGAATTTTAATCCTTCAAAGGATGAAGATTTATATGGAGATTTGTCTTCCTCTTCCTTTTCCTGAGAAAAGATCGGGCAAGTGAAAAATAAAATAGTCAGCAGAACAAACAATAAGTTTTTTGTCATTGTACACCTGAATTTTTTGTGTGGAATGAGAGCGAAGTTAAATTAATTCTTCTTTAAGAAACTGAATACCAAAAATTATAGAAACACAATCAGTAAATCAATTTGATTTTGATGAATGGGAAATTTTTATAGTCAAAACTTTGAAAGATTATCAAATTTAGAAAGAAATCGGAATTCTTTAATCAGGCTTTGATGGAAATGGCTTTGTTTCTTTCTTCGAATCTCTTTCTTCGATTTCATTCCCTTCATAATCAATGATACTATTTTGAATTCGGTCAGAATCAATTTCTTCAATGAACCAAAATTTTGTATTGTTAAATTCAGGCGGCAGATCACCTATATTCCATTGAGGATAGGTTGTTTCAAGAAAAAAATATTTTTTCCTGTTGGCTTTTAAATAATCGCCCCTTCCATTGAAATTAATACCGAGCATTGCATGCTTATATTTATAACTCCAGAGCATTGCACAATCGACACCCATTTTTTCGAAAATAACATAAAGCAACAAAGCTTTTGAATCGCAGTCGCCGTAACGATAAGCTAAAGTTCCAAGAGGAGGGAAAAGATCAAGAACTCCGCCGGGTCTTTCGTAAGTAATATTCTGAACAAATGTAATTACGAAATAAATTTTATCTCTCGAATCAAAATTTTCTTCCTTAAAGATTTTATTGAATCCTTCAAACACAGTTTTAATTTGCGGAGAAGAATAATTATAAATCCTTCTATACAATTCCGCCCAGACAATTCGTGCTTCAGCTACAGGGTCAGGATAACGGCTCTGCAATCCGAGATCACGGAAACTCATTGCAGCGATCTTGTCTATATAATTCATTGCTGCTTTTACATCTTTCTCAAGAATCTTAAAACTTAAATCGAATTTCCTTTTTTTAAGATTGTTGTCAACAAATTTCCATGAGAAAGATGAATTAATTATTTTTTCATTACTAAGACTGTCAAACTCAATTTTATATTCGCTCTGTTCAGTCTGCTGAAATGAAAAATCCAAATCAGCAAATTCTGAAAAAAAGATTAAAAGGAATGTCGTCAAAAAGAAAATAAAAAAAATGGCAGAACAGCCGAAGAATGATTTTTTAATACACCCTGATCTCATCAGTAATTCAATTACTTTTTAATTAATAAATGTTTTCTAACCAATGTCGATCATAGAAACCTGTGGAAAGGGAATTAAAGCATTTAGGATTGTATCAACTCCCGGCTGTAAAAGCAAAGCAATTGAAACAATGATTATACCGAGAAGAATTCCGACAGCTGTGTTGTTAGCTTTTATCTCTTTTAGTTCGTCAAGATCTTTGGTGAGCCAGATAAAAATCTGAAGTGCTGCATAAATTGAAGTGAAGGCGATTATTCCTCCGATTAAAATGTGTCCAAGCATTATTAAAGCGGATTCGAGGTAACTTGAAAAAACGGAATCAGGATTTCGAAGAGTGTTTGCAAATACGGTAATAGCACTTTCAATTGATTTCCTGACGACAATTATTAAGGCAAGAATGATCGACCCGTTAAGTAGTGCGACTGAAATATTATTTTGCTTCAGCTCTTCGGTTTCATCTATTCCGCTGATGAGTTTCCTGAATATTCTGAAGGCAGTAAAGACCAGGAAAACTCCTATCAGCAGAGAAATCGCAATCTGCACAATGCCTGTTATCAATAATATCAAATCCATATTTACCTCTGTATATCAATTAGTGGAGGAAGGAATTATTTTAGTTAATACACTTTCAAAAAATAATATAAATAGTTTTTATAAGTTAGAAATAATAGCTTAAATTCCTGTTAATGAATTATTACCGCGCAGAAAAAAAACTGATAATTAAGCTGCTTCTTACAGCCATAATTTGCATCTCCTGTTCGCAACGTAAGAGTGAATTGTTTTTAAATGGGATCAAGAACTACGATGAAGGTAAATACCGTACTGCTATAATACAGTTTGATGAAGCGATTAAGAAGGATCCCGGCAACTCAGAAATTTATTACCGACGTGCAAAAGCAAAAATGCAGATTGAAGACTGCAATGGAGCCGTTGAAGATTATTCTAAAGCAATTGTCCTCAATAAAGAGGTTGAAGAATATTTTATTAACAGGGGATTAGCCCGGATATCGTGCCGGAATTATTCAGGGGCTATTTTTGATTTTGATTTCGCCATAGTTCTTGATTCGCTTAGTGCGCAGAATTATTTCAACCGTGCATATGCAAAAGAATTGATGGAAGATTATCCAGGAGCTTTAGCAGACTACACAACCGCTATAAATCTTGACAATTCAAACTTCACATATTTTTTTAACCGTGGTGTTTTGTACTCAATGTTAAATAAGTCGCAGAAATCGATAGAAGATTTTTCATCTTCAATTTCTCTCAGCAAGAATAATGCGCTTGCATATAAAAACAGGGGTGATGAATACATCCGGCTTGATCAGTATTCAAATGCCGAAAAGGATTATAATTCGGCGATATTAATTGATCCAACTAATGTTAATTTATATTATTCAAGAGCTGAAACCAGGATTGGTCAGAATGAATTTCTTTCTGCAATCGCTGATTACACTAATATCATTTCGCTTGATTCAACAGACGCTTCAGCTTATTACAATAGGGGAGTATGCTATGCTAATCTGAATATGAAACGAAATGCCTGCGATGATTTTGTGAAGTCGGGTGAGCTTGGATTGTTTCAGTCATACGAAGTAATAAAAGAATATTGCGATGCGAAGGATTCAGAAAAAAAGGGAAAAAAATAATCCCGAATTATCATTCTTTAATATCAATTCTGTAATGAAACCGGGTTTTCTACCACACGGAAATTTTTGGAGCAATTTCCTGTGAATAAAAATTGTGAAAAGCCCGGATGAACCTGCTGGAAAATTATTAATTAATATGGAAGAGGAATATTAGTATCTCTCTTTTCAATTATATTAATTATATTTCTGAATCGTGGGATAAAAGGAATATATAAACCGACAACCTTCACTCTATAAGTGGATCCTTTTTTGAATAAAGGATAGATCTGGTCAGCATTTTCTTTATTGTGGTAATAGTTATTCTCGTTAAGAAATACTTCCTTCTCGGTGAAAATTATATATCTGCCTCTTTCACCATACCATCTTTCCATATTAACAACTTTGATCACTTCTTCTTTTTCTGTAATGAACGGTTCAAAAAAAACAAAACCGAATACAAGTATGCAGATAATAATTATCACGCCGAACACCATGGAAATTTTGCCGATCATATGAAGATACTCTCCCTTCTCTATTTTTGGTTATATCATTCAGCATCCCCTCAAAAAGCCAAAAATGTAAAAACATTCTTGTGATATTGTACAGCTTTTTTATTGCTAAAACAATAATCCACAAATCTGAAATAATAGGCTATATTTGCCCTATAAATTTACATATTGTTGAATAATTCAAATAATGAAGTTGAAAAGAAGACTTTTAACATTGCTTGTTGTTATTATTATATTTTCATGTTGCAAACAGGAGAAAAATGAGGATTCCGATAAAATTCTTAGCTTTTCAATCGCGGAAGAAATTCTGGTTCCTGAAACATCTGGATTGGATTTGAGTTATGATGAAACCACATTTTGGGTAGTTAGCGATGAAAACAGCACAGTATATTTAATAGACAGCTGGGGAAGAGAAGTTAAAAACTTTAAGGTTGAGGGAGATGATCTTGAAGATATAACAGTGATTGATGAAGATAAGTTGGCTGTTGTACTTGAGAGAACAAGAGAAGTGGTAATTCTGAACACTTCCGGTGTAGAATTAAATAGAGTAAAATTAAATCTTGAAGGTGATTCAAATTCAGGGCTTGAAGGAATAACGTATGATCCTGAAGCAAAAAGATTTTATATATTG
>JANWIS010000179.1 GCA_025449775.1 Ignavibacteriaceae bacterium | reverse complement strand
TGATTTTTATTCATACTTTTATCTGCTCTGTTTTTGCATTGATCTTTTCTTTGACGGACAGAAGCCATACTCTTTATTTCAAACTTTCAAAATATTTTTCAGGCGGAGTTCTTTGGTTAAGCGGAATAAAAATTCAAATAGAAGGTTTGGAAAATTTTGATAAGAAAAAAACTTATGTGTTTGTTTCAAATCATGCTAGTCAATATGATATTGTTGTATTACAAAAAACAATTCCCAATCGTATGGCAATGATATTCAAGAAAGAACTTGCAAAAATTCCGTTCTTCGGCTGGCAGCTTGCTTTGGGTCCTTATGTAATGGTTGACAGGAAAAATTATGAGAAGGCAATGGACAGCATTGAAGAAGCAAAAGAAAAAATGCAGAAGCAAAATATTTCGATTGTAGTTTTTGCAGAAGGTACGCGAAGTTTAACAGGTGAGATTCAGCAATTTAAAAGAGGAGCATTCAGATTAGCTGCTCAAGTTGGTTACCCGATAATTCCAACAACAATCATCGGATCGAATAAAATTATGCCTAAGGGAACTTACAGACTTAAAAGAGGAACAATAAAAGTTCATTTTGATAAACCGATTCAATCAGATGGAATTACAAACAGGCAGAAAGAAATTGATTTGATGAATAAAGTAAGAGAAGTTGTAATTAAGAATCACAATTAATTTATTTCAAACCTAAAATCAGAAAAATAGAAATTGTTTCATTGTCCCATTGCTATAAAATTAAATTTGAATTTCAACAATAACAATGAAGCAATGAATTAATACAACAATGATTAAAAGATGATCATCGGAATAATACCTGCAAGATTTGCTTCCACACGACTGATGGGAAAACCATTAGCAAACATCGGTGGAAAACCAATGATACAGCACACTTATGAAAGTGCTTCCAAATCGAAGCTGGTTGAAAAAATTATACTCGCTGTTGATGATTCAAAAGTTGCATCGGTTGCAAGAGGTTTTGGTGCTGATGTAATCGAAACTCCAAAAGAAATTGCAAGCGGTTCGGACAGGATTGCTTATGTTGCAAAGACTTATAAAGAAGCAGACATCATAGCGAACATTCAGGGTGATGAGCCATTTATTTATGGTGAAATGATCGATCAGGCAATTGAACCTCTACTCTTTGATAAAAATATTGAAGTCACCACTTTAATTAAACAAATTCAATCGTTGAAAGAATTGCGTTCACCGGATATTGTAAAAGTTGTTTTCGATTATGATAATTATGCTCTTTATTTTTCCCGTTCAACAATTCCGTATGCCCGGAATGCAATCTCGGATTCTGGGGCATTAAATATTACCGATTATTACAAACATATCGGGTTGTATGTATTCAGAAGAAAAGCGTTGTTAAAGTTTACTTCACTCAAACAAACTGATCTTGAAAAAACAGAAATGCTTGAGCAATTGAGGATGCTGGAAAACGGGATGAAAATAAAAGTCGTTGAAACAGAATACGACGGTATCAGTGTTGATACTCAGGAAGATTTAAAACGGGCACGGACATATCACAAATGGCTTCAGAAAAAAGAAAAATAAAAATGTTAACTCCTGAAAAATTAAATCTCACTCCGCTTCCAACACCTATTGAAAAAATAAAATTCCGTGGAAAGGATTTTTTAATTAAAAGAGACGATTACACCGGCTCCGATTTTCTCGGCAACAAGATCAGGAAGCTTGAGTACCTGATTTATGAAGCGAAAAAATTAAAAACTGATATAATTATTACTTGCGGTGGAGAACAATCGAATCATGCCAGAACTGTTGCATCTGTTAGTGCAAAATTAGGTTTTAAGACAGAGCTGTTTTTATGGGGAAAGGAAACAGGAACTGCTGATGGAAATCTTTTCCTTGATAAAATGTATGGAGCTGAAATTATCTATTTGAACAAAAAAGGGTTTGATCGTGTCGATGATTTAATGTTCGAAGAACGAGGAAAGTTAGTTAAAAAAGGAAAAAAAGTTTATGTAATACCTTCAGGCGGATCATCGACTTTAGGAATCTGGGGATACATAAATTTTGTAAATGAATTGAAGAAACAAATTGATTTAAAAACAATTGATGGAATATTCACTGCTTGTGGTTCAGGTGGAACTGCTGCAGGACTTTTAGCCGGTTCAGCTTTAAACAAACTGAAATTAAAAATCTTTGCTGTAAATGTTCTGCTTCCAAAAGAAGTGATCAGGAAAAAAATAATTCAGCTTGCAAAAGGTGCTATTCTTGATTTTAATCTTCCTTGCGAAATCGATGAAAGCAGATTGGAATTAATTGATGATTATTCAAATGAAGGATACAAAAATATTTCCAAACAAAAGTTAAAAATCATTTCTGAAGTCGCACGGACGACAGGAATTCTTCTTGATCCGGCATATACCGGTAAAGCATTTTGTGCTTACAATGATTTAGTCTTGCAAAAAGGAAAAGGATGGAAATTTATTTTCCTTCATACCGGTGGTATTTACAGTACGTTTGCCAAAAGGAGTGAATACCTGAAATTCGCTTAACTATTGGTAAATTTCTTTGCCTTAAAATTCTATTAACATTATTTTTGAAATGTATGGACTGTATTTTTTGTGAAATAAAAAACCGGAAGGCCGATGCTGAGATTCTTTTTGAAGATGAAAACGTTATAGCTTTCCTTGATATTCAACCAATAAATTACGGTCATACACTTGTTGTACCTAAAAATCATTATGATAATTTTCTTACAATTCCGAAAGATGAATTAAGCAAGCTGATGCAAGCAACACAATTTATTGCAGGAGCCGTAAAGAGAAGCATGAATGCTGATGGCTTCAATGTTGTTTCGAATAATGGCAGCTCTGCCGGACAATCAGTTTATCATTTTCATTTTCATATTATTCCTCGATTCAATAAAGACTTCAGTCTGAAGCCTTCATTTAAAACTTATAGTTCCGGAGCTATGAAAGATTATGCAAACCAGGTGAGAACTTTTATCAGTAAATACAGGGATATTTATTATGAGTAAAAAAATACGTGTGTTAGTTGCTAAAGCCGGTTTGGACGGACATGATCGTGGTGCTAAAGTTATTGCTGCCGCATTACGCGATGCCGGTATGGAAGTAATTTACACGGGTTTGAGACAAACTCCGGAAATGATTGTTGAAGCTGCAATTCAGGAAGATGTTGATGTGATTGGAATAAGCATTCTTTCAGGTGCTCATATGACGATACTTCCCAAAATAAAAAACCTTATGAATGAAAAAGGACTTGATGATGTTCTGCTTACAGGCGGAGGTATCATTCCTGAAGAAGATATAAAGAAATTGCAAGTAATGGGTGTCGGCGAATTATTTACCCCCGGTGCTTCTACAAGAAATATTGCAGAGTATATTAAAGAGTGGCGAAAAAATAATCCCCGTAAAAATTAATTCAAATTTTAAATTTCCCTAAAAAATATCCTGGTAATTATGCTATGAAAAAATATTTCATTTTTATATCTATTTTATTCTCAACTTCAACCTATTCACAAACGTTGATAGAAACAATTAATCTTCCTGCCGGCACCTACTGGAATTCAAGTTATGGTATGGTTTACGATAATAATAAATACTGGATAAGCTCATCATCATCAACTGGAAGAGGAATTATTTATGCTGTGAACAACGCTGGGATCCAGGTTGATATGTTAGATTTTGATCTTCCTTGGTTACGCGAATCACAAGGATTGGCTTTCGATGGAACAGATTTTTGGTATGTTGAAAGAAAAACTGCAAGATGCGATCTATACAAAGTCAGCACTACCGGAGTTGTGGTTGATTCAATTCCAACAGCAGAATTATTTGGCTCAACTAGTTTCTACCTTGGTGGAGCAGCCTGGGATGGTTCAGGTTTGTGGATTTCAGTTTATTCACCAGATGGAAGTGCAGCTCTATATAAAATAAATGTTGCAGCGAGATCCATTGTTGATACGATTTCTGTAGTTGGATTGCAGCCGCAAGGTATTACAGTAAAAGGGGACACACTGTTTTATGTTATGGATGGTTTTCAGAACGATGATGAAAAAATATATGCTATTGATTTGAACACTGAAAATACTTTGTTCTCTTTTCATGTTCCTGAAAATCCCGGAGTCAGACAAAATCCGAGAGGTCTTGCATGGGATGGAAATTTTTTCTGGCTTTTAGCTGAACCGGTTGGAGCGACTTCGGGAAGACAGTTATTTAAATATGATTTAGCAGGAAGCGGAACACCGCATATTTTGGTTCCTGTTTCCTCAATTAATTTTCCAAACACAACTGTTGGAAATGTATCAACTAATAACCTGCAGATTTTCAGTAATGGAACAGCTGCACTGACAATCGACTCAATAATAATTTCCGGAAATGGTTTTACATATAATCCATTATCTTTCCCGATCATTGTTCCAACTGGAAATTCACAAACAGTTGTGGTTAATTTCACTCCGACAGGATATGCGTCTTATCAGGGGATGATAAAAATTTACTGCAACGATCCGGTTAATCCTGTTGTTGATGTTGATCTTTCAGGACAGGGATTACTAAGTGGTGCAAGAATTGGATTGTCAGCATCATCTCATAATTTTGGAAATGTTTGGATTGGTGAAGAAGGAATTGCTTACTGGGATTTTAAAATTTTTAATATTGGAGATCAGACACTTCAGATTTCTGATCTTCATTTTAATCTTCCTGAATATACTTTTGATTCACCATCAATTCCTTTTCAAATTTTTTCAACAGATACAGTTCAGCTGACAACATACTTTTATCCGACACTATCAGGAACTTACCTCGACACACTTAAAATCACAAACAACGATCTTATAATTCCTGTTGCAAAAATTTCTATTACAGGAACAGGAGTGTTCAGTCCGTATAACTATGGTTACATTTTTTGGCAATACCAGGTTCCTCCTCATCCAAATTCAAGCAGTGCAGATCCGAGAGTAGAAGGATTGAAACCCATAAATGATATAACAGGTGATGGAATTCCGGAAGTAATTATATCAACAGAAAATTACTGGACAATGTGTCTCGATGGTGCAGCCTCTGGAACAAGTTTTCCGATTTGGGTTTTCACAACTTATATGAGCAGCAATAATGCTGGTTCTATCGGAGCGAATTTTGAATATGGAGTTCAAGACGCTATTCAGATTGCAAACGATTTAAACGGTGATGGATTTAACGATGTAGTTCTTGCAGTGGGCGGTGGAAATGAAAGTGTTTATGCTTTGGATGGTACTGATGGACAGATCATCTGGTATTATGGCGATGACAACAATCCAAGTTTAGGTGACTTCGAAGCAGTTGATGTTCAAAGAGATTTCAATGCAGATGGTGTTGAAGATGTTCTTGCAATTGCTGATGGAAATGATTCCGGGACAGGTTATAAGAGAGCGTATTTGTTTAACGGGATAAACGGAATTATTATCTGGGAACATTTTTATCCCGGGCCAAATCCTGCATTCGGAAAAACAATTATCTCAATTGATGATTTAAATGGTGATAATCTTCCCGATGCTGTAATTGCTTATGGAAATAATGGAACTACAAATCAAGCTGTCCGTGCTTTAAATGGAATTAATGGACAGGCTTTGTGGACGAGAGAAATGATTGCATATGAACCGAAGGAGCTTCTTGAGCTGCCTTTACCTGGTGGAAATTCTGATGTGATTGCAGCAGAATATTTCGGCAGGATTCATCGCTTAAACGGAACAGATGGAACTATTAGCTGGACTTATCAACTTGGTACCTCAGCAGGAATGATTCAGCTTGCAATAATACAGGATATTAATAGTGATTTAATTCCTGATGTATTAATTGCATCATTTGCCGGAAACGGACTTAATTGTTTAAGTGGTGCAACCGGAGCTCAATTATGGTCCTGGCAAATGGATTATCAATTCGGTGTTGCTTCAATTTCCGATATTAATAATGATGGAGTTGAAGATGTACTCGCGGCAGCAAGATATGGAAATTTTTATTGCATAAGCGGAAGAGGTGATTCATTATTCTTTATGCACTCCTTTCCCGGTGATTGGATGTATACCGTAAATGATATGGCTTCGATCGATGGAAATTACAGTGTTGAATTGTTAGCAGGTACAAGAGATGGAAAAGTCGTTTCATTCTCGGGAGGAACTGTTGCTGTTCCGGTTGAACTAACATCATTTTCAGGATATGAACTTGGCGGAAAAATTATTTTAAATTGGTCAACTGCAACAGAAACAAATAATAATGGATTCGAGATTGAAAGAAAGTCTGATGGCGAGTGGATAAAAATTGGATTTGTTCCGGGTTCAGGAACAACAACTGAACAAAGATCTTATTTCTTTGTTGATGATAATATTTTTTCTGGGAATTATAGTTACAGGTTAAAACAAATTGATTACAGTGGATTGTATGAATATTCGGAGATTATTGAAATTGAAATAAACGTTCCAAATGAATTTTCGTTGGAACAGAATTACCCGAATCCATTCAATCCGGCAACAACAATTTCCTATTCTATAAAAGAAAAAGGATTGGTAACTCTAAAAGTGTACGACGTTCTCGGAAATGAAGTTGAATTGCTTGTAAACGAAGAACAAAATGTGGGTGTGTATAAATTAAAATTCGAAGCGTCATCATTTGCAAGTGGAATTTATTTCTACGTTTTAAATGCTGGAGAATTTATTTCAACAAAGAAAATGATTCTGTTGAAATAGTATTAACAGAAAATATAGCACTTAAAGATTACTGCACTTTCATAAATATCCTTCAATCAGTGAAGATCTAAAATCTTTCTAATTCCTTGTGTCGTCGAAACCATTCGACAACAAAAAAATGTTTTAAAGTATTAAATTCATTCTCATTTTCATTCATTATTTGGTTTATCGCGGTCGGAATAATTGATTTTTAAGTAAAATATTGGAAGGTCTGGGTGGCACGGTAGTTGGCTTTAGTGAGACAGCATCATATGTTCTCTCCTTATAACCCCTCCAACTCGTTTAGGGTTGAGGGGTTTTTTATTACCCCCTGAAGATTGACAAAGAAATCACTAATTCAAGCTTATTCTATTGATTTAGTATAAAGCTGAATATGCTTC
Source organism: Ignavibacteriaceae bacterium (assembly GCA_025449775.1). Lineage (GTDB taxonomy): Bacteria > Bacteroidota > Ignavibacteria > Ignavibacteriales > Ignavibacteriaceae > IGN2. The sequence goes on along the minus strand of JANWIS010000179.1, from coordinate 2,247 downwards.
CTTTTCCCAGTACACTTTCCACTCTGATCTTTCCACCATTCTTTTCTACAATTTCTTTACAGAGGAGTAAACCTATTCCCGTGCCCTTTTCTCTGTTTGTTCCAAGAGTCGAAAAATTTCCGTCGATATCGAATAACCTGGACAGGTCTTCTTTGCTGATACCAATACCGTCATCACGAACTGAAAATTCTAATTTATTATTTTCAACATTTTTATAAGCAATCTCAACTGTTCCACCATCTTTTGTAAACTTTATTGCATTCGAAATCAGGTTCTGAAAAAGTGATCTCATCATATCCTCATCTGCATTAACATTCAGTTCAGATTTTGAAATTTTATTTGAAATTTTCACTCGCTTCATTGAAGCGTTCAATTTAAATAGTAACTCAGCCTCTTTAATTAATTTAGCGATATTAATTTTCTTCGGTTCAAAAGGAAATGTCCCTGACTGCAGCCGGCTCCAGTCCAGCAGGTTTTCAATTAATTTATAAATGTTTGTAGTAGTATCGTGGATTTCATCGATGAATGCTTTTGTTTCTGAGTCAGTTAAAGATTCAAAATCATTAGTCAATATTTGAGTAAGGCCTAATAATCCATGAAACGGACTTCTCAAATCATGCGCAACAATAGAATAGAATTTATCTTTGCTTGCATTTAATGCCTTCAATTCATCTGAATATTTCTTAAGCTCATCTTCATCCATTTTCTTTATTATTGCAGATGCAATTTGTTCTGACACATAAGTCAATAATTGTTTTTCTTCTTCACCGTATGTTGACTTATCCCTGTAATCCTGAACGACAATTACTCCGATTGGTTTATTGTTCATCCTGAGATTTACACCTAGCCAGATTTCTGTTGGCGGACCAACAAGATCGGTTACACCTTTTTTGCGAAGTTTCAAATCGAGTTCAGCATCAATGAGCATATCATTACCAGAAAGCAAAACAAATTCTGTAAGTCCTCTACCCATTTTGCATGGACCGGGAGGACTATCAATTTCATCCACGAAATAAGGGAACGAAATCATCTGCGTTATTTCATCATATAAAGCGATATAAAAATTATCAGCTTTCATGAGACCAGATACGATCCTGTGAATCTCTTTATAAAGCTGATTGATATCGGTAATTGAATGGACAAGTTCTGAAATATGATATAAAGCTTTCTGAATTTTTAAGGATTTTTCCTTTTCAGTTATATCATCAACAAGTGAAGAGATACCGATAACATTTCCTTTTTCATCAACAAGAGGAGTATTGTACCAATCGCATAGAATCAGTTTGCCATCTTTCCTGATATTTTGATTTGTACTTCTTGTTCCGCCTTTTTTCGAAATCAGATTTGCCCAGATTTCTTCAACAAGCATCTTTGCAGATTCGGGAATAATGAGATCAAACGCACTCTTTTCAAAAGCTTCAGCTTCGGAATAACCGAAAATTCTTTCAGCTGCCGGATTCCATCTTATCACTCTTAAATCAGTATCCCATTCGATTATTGCTAATGGAGTTTGTTCAAAATGGAATTTCTGTCTCAGCATAATGTCAACAGAAATAGATTCTGAATCAATTGACCGGTTATCTACCGAAAATTTGTAATTATCAAGATTGTTTTGACTCATTGTAGCAGTTAAATAATAATAGTTCTCAACCGCATGAATAGCTTCCATTACAATGCCAGAAGAATTTTGTTTAGTGTAAAAGAGTTACAATAAGATAGGATAGTGTCTATTCATATTTACAGTTGTAGAGTAAATATTACCTTGTAGATGACTTTTCATTCGAATCAAGTTTATTTATATTTGCTCTCAATTTTTAAAAATCCTTGGGAATATGACTAATTTCAAACATTTAAACGTCGAACAGCAGAAGGCTGTTGAGTATCTCGGAAATGCTGAAATGATCGTAGCCGGTGCAGGTTCGGGAAAAACAAAAGTTCTTACCTACAAAGTTGCATATCTATTAAAACACGGTTACAAACCTGAATCAATCCTTGCTCTTACTTTTACAAATAAGGCTGCCAATGAAATGAAGCAGAGAATTGTTGAGCTTATTGGTAAGAAAGCAGAATCTATATGGATGGGAACCTTCCACTCGATATTTGCAAGGATACTCCGGATTGAAGCAAAAAATATAAACTATAAAAATAATTTTTCAATTTACGACACTGAAGATTCGTACTCGCTTGTAAGCAATATTATGCTTGCATTCTCCATTGAGATAGAAGGTCTCACAGTAAATTCGGTAC
>JANWIS010000178.1 GCA_025449775.1 Ignavibacteriaceae bacterium | reverse complement strand
GGCGGATATACGTTCTCACTTTAGGAAAAGAAAGTGAAATCCGGTTGTCGCAATAAATCGGAGATTTCCAGCCTGATGCCCATGTAAATGGTTTATCAGGTTGAAGTTTAATCGCTTTGAGTTGTAATAACTGTTCAGCTATTTTCTTTGATACATCAGGATCGGTAGGCATGGAGCAAACGTACGGAAAAAAATCGTTCGACGTCCGACGTCTCACGTCTCATGTCTCACGTCCCACGTCAGACGTCGGACGTCAAACGTGGGACGTTACATTTCTTTATCTTCACGATCTAAAACCAAATGGATGCATAAAGTTTATATTAACGATAAGCCTTTGATATTTGAAAATGTTTATGAAAGACTAAATGTTGGAGGAGAGGGAATGTTAATTCTGAGTGAATCGGAGTTTTCTTTGAAAGAGATTTTGTCAAGGATTGAAGAGAATAAAACAAATGGAATTATTTATTTATGCTCCCGACCCGATCAGGCATGGTTTAATTTTACTGACAGGTTCGTACTTATTGAGGCAGCCGGTGGATTAGTGGTTAATGAAAACAATGACTGTCTCGTCATCTTCAGGAAAAAAGTCTGGGACCTGCCAAAAGGGAAACTGGATTATGATGAGAGTCCGGAACAGGCGGCTAAAAGGGAAGTAAAAGAGGAGTGCGGGATTAAAAAACTTAAACTGGATAAATTTTTATTGAACACTTTTCATACATATTCTGAGAAAAACAAATTCATCTTAAAGAAAACTCATTGGTATAGTATGTCTGCTTCGTCTGACGAAATATTGATTCCGGAATCAGGTGAAGATATTGAAAAAGTAAGCTGGATGAATAAAGAAAAAATCCATGAAATTGCTTTTAAAAATACTTACGCTTCTATAAAAGATGTTTTTCTGAAGTACTTTGAGAAAAATTAACCGGTTACACCCTTTGGTACAAACGAAGAAATGTCTCCCTGGTAAAGTAAAATGTCGCGTACAATAGTAGATGAGATGTGGGATAATGCCGGTTCAGAAACTATAAAAACTGTATCTACCTCGGGTGCCATTGCATGATTCATCTGGGCAATCGCTCTTTCAAATTCATAATCGGCTGATGTTCGCAGCCCACGTAAAATAAAATTCGCTCCTATTTCTTTGCAAAAGTTTACTGTCAGGCCTGAATATCGTGCGACTTTAATCTTCGGCTCGTCTTCGAATACTTTCTTGATAAAGTATTCTCTTCGTTCCTGGGAGAAAAAATAATTTTTATTGGTGTTGTATCCTATTCCGACAATAATTTCATCGAACAGAGGTAATCCGCGGCGAACAATGTTTTCATGTCCCTTTGTAATCGGATCAAAAGATCCCGGAAAAACTGCTATGCGTTTACTCATGAATTAAATTTTATACAAGTATAGACAATTAGCTAATTAGCTTTTCAACTATTTGGCTTTTTTTCTTTCTGATGATAAATTGAAAATGCGCAATTACCGTATTTTCTGAAGTCGGAAGGTTGAATGATACTATTAAGTTTTCGCTTTGATTGATGTTCTACAATCAGCCAGCCATCTTCTTTTAATAATTTCTTTTCGAAGATGATGTCAGGCAGATTATCCGTTTCTTTCATGTCAAACGGAGGATCAGCAAAAATTATATCGAATGGATTCATTGGTTGATTGATAAACCTGAATACCTCCGAATGAATACATTTCAGCTGGTTCATTTTAAGATTTTCTGCAGTCTTTTTAATAAACTTAATGCAATTGATATCTTCATCTACGCAGGTAACAGAGAGTACACTGCGTGAAACAAATTCATATGCAATACTTCCCGTTCCTGAAAAAAGATCGAGAACATTTAGTTGTTCAAAATCGAAATAATTATTCAGGATGTTGAAGAGTGCGGACTTTGCAAAATCGGTTGTAGGGCGTACGGGCAGATTATCGGGTGCCTGAATGTTTCTGCCACGTAAATTTCCACCGGTTATTCGCACAAGGCAAGATTGTATAGCATTGCGTAATGATGAAAAGGAAGGCTCTCGGTAGCGACAGCAAATGATAATGAAGCCGGACTGTCAGGAATTTCTACGTATCGGATATATTTACCAAGTAAAGAGTAGATGGCAGATCCTTCTTCAATTTCTCCGGTGACGATCATTGGAAATTTTTCCGGGTTCAATTCGAGTTGTTCGCAGATGAATAGCGTGTAATAGAGAATATCTTCATTGGTCTGCCAGGAGAAGGAATTTATCAGAAGAAGTTTTTTGTTTTCTGAAACAACGATATCCATTTTATTCTTTCGGATATTAAGCCAGACTTGTTTTCCTGCATCAGCTTTTAATTGTTTGCTGATACCGGTTAACAGTGCCTGTGAATAATGCCACAGCTGAGGATCCTGGAAAAGATGATTGAGTTCTTTTTCAAGTTCATTTTCAATACTGAAAATGGTATAGAGATGAAAAGAAGGAACATGCTGGGAATGTAAAATTGTTCCCGGGGACTGAATAAAATTTGTTTTGAAATAAATACTTTCGTCTCCCGGTTTGAAGAGAGCCTCAGGAACAAGAGTAAATTCCTGCGTGGCCACACCAACCATAACTTTTAAAAATTCAAAATTGCGTAAGAGTTTGCTGTTAGCAGAAGTGTGCTCAAGGAGTTGTTTCCATTCGGTTTGTTTCTGATCAGCGGAAGGAATTATTTCCAGTGCGAGGAGATTTCCAGAGCGTCTTTCTTTGAGTGCAAGCTGGATGTTGGATTTCTCAAGAAGAATAAACAGATCACAGATCCCAGCCGTTTTTGCTTCCAGGGTTGGATCAGCAAAATACTTGTGGGTATCGGTGGGTTGGGTAAGGAATATGTTTTCTGTAGAGGTCAAGGGTTAAAGATCAAGGGTCAAAGGTAAAAAAAGTCCGTACTTCAGTTAAGGATATTCAAAGCAGGAATTAAAATTAAGACTTGACCTATAATCCTTGACCTCATTTTGCAATTCTACCCAATAAATATAGCTTTGCACCCCATTTGCATGCTTAGCTCAGTTGGTTTAGAGCATTACCTCGACAAGGTAGGGGTCACAGGTTCGAGTCCTGTAGCGTGCACTTTAGAACGAACAATTTATAAGTACAGTTTACATCTGTGAACTGTATACTGTTTCTGTATCTGTGAACTAATTTTTTAAGTTTCATAAATGAACTCAACTTTTTTATCAAATCATCTATTCGAGAATTAGATTTTTGGGTTCGATTATAGTTAGGGTGAACAGTATTTGTCTTTTCATTAACACGGATACACAACTCAATTTCACACTTTTCATTTTTATTTATTTCGACTTTCAATTCATTTTCTATTAAAATATCCCCTCTTATTCAATTGATTAAATAGAATTGAAAATTTTCTTAAATTCATCAAATGAACTATAGTTTAAAATGGATTAGGGATCTTCAATAAATATATAATTAAATAAAAAAATCATGAAAAAACTGACACTTTGTTCTATTTTATTTACATTATTTTTTAATAAAATCTATGGGCAATTTACATTGGAAAATGTTTATGATACAGCTTCTGCTACTACATTTTATTACAACAAATTTCAGCAACATGGAGAAAAATATGTAAAAATTGATTATCCCGATGGTAATTATCATCCTGCTCCATATTCCTGGGAAATTCGTATTTATAATTTAAATCATTCTCTATGGAAAATTATTGATTTGACTAATATGCCAAAACCTGTAGGTACAAATTGTTGCACAAATAATAGTATCATGTATCTTACCGATAGTTTATTTGATGGAGATAATCTCATAGAATTTATGTTTGCTGTTTCACGTTCAGATACAGGTGTCAATAATAGTACTTATATTACAAAGTGGAATACTTTTATATATAATGAGAATCTAACTTTGTTGTTTTCAGATACAGTTGCCGGCCCTTTTTATCAACACGTTAGTATCCCACAAGTTCAAGTACCAATAGTTAATACTTCTGCGGGAACTAAAATGATGTTGGCTACTCTTACAGGTCAGGTAAAGGTTTATGGTTTATCAGGAAGTCTTCCAACACAATATGAATCATTAATTTCAAGCAATGAATTTGAAACTAATATTTATCCTAACCCTTCTTTAGGTCATGCAACTATAAAATATAATTTACCACAGGAAATTGATAAAGCAACTTTAATAATATACGATTTAAGCGGAAGGCAATTGAAAACATTTTTAATAGACAAGACATTTGATAATATTTCTTTGTCTACTGAAGATTTGTCATCTGGCACTTACTTTTATACAATAGAAACAGAAAGTCACAAAATTATTCAGGGTAAAAAATTTGTAACAATTAATAATTGAAACTTACAGCATTTAATTTTTTACTTGAACAAAAGTCAAGAATAAACTAATAATTTATTGAATAAAGTTTTTACCTCCTAATAATTATCGCTCCCGTCGTCACCTCATTACTCATATGCCCAGCACGGTCAACAACGTATAGAGTATAAGTCACACTCTGCTGAGAAGAGCTGTCAGTTAGAACCTGTCCGCCAATTTCAATGTCGAGGTTTCCTGTAATCGGAATCGAAGCTCCTGTTGGCGCCAGTTGTTTGATCCTGTATTGGTAAACAATTCCAATCCTGTTGTCTTTCACAAAGCAGTTTTTTACACTGTCAACATTCTCTCCCAGGTCACCATCGCCGTCTTCGTACTTAATTGTAATCGTTACCGGGTCGGTGTATTGCATTGGATTCGCAGGAGAAATACTTACCACTTCTATCTTGGGTTCAACAGGAAATTCTATTTCATCCTTTTTGCATCCTGCGATGAAAAGGAGAATCACTAATAAAGAAAAAATATTTCTACTGAACATAAAAAGCATAAAGTGTTTTGTAATAATCGATCGATTCGTATCTTGGAAATTCGGCATCGGTTGTATGATCACCGTCGTTCACATGAATACGGAAATAAACTGTAGTGCCCGGTGTCCACAGATTAGGCGGGACTTCTACAAGCCATGCACTGAATTGAGCGAGATATAACGAAGCCTGGATAACAGTTGCCCCGTTGAAATTATTTTTATCAGTTGAGAAATGAATTT
>JANWIS010000177.1 GCA_025449775.1 Ignavibacteriaceae bacterium | reverse complement strand
CTCTTTTACCTGCTGAACAACACTGAGAAAGTTTGCTCCTGCGCGATCCATTTTATTTACAAAACCAATCCGTGGAACATGATATTTATTCATCTGGCGCCATACTGTTTCTGACTGTGGTTCAACTCCACCAACAGCACAAAAAAGTGCAACAGCACCATCTAAAACACGAAGTGAACGTTCTACCTCTACGGTAAAATCAACGTGACCCGGTGTATCGATAATATTTACTTTGTAAGTTTCGTCGGAATAATTCCAGTACGTAGTAGTTGCAGCTGAGGTAATGGTAATACCACGCTCCTGCTCCTGGACCATCCAGTCCATAGTTGCAGCACCTTCATGTACTTCTCCGATTTTGTGAACCTTGCCTGTATAATACAGAACACGTTCAGTAGTAGTAGTCTTTCCTGCATCAATGTGTGCAGAGATACCTATGTTGCGAGTATGTTTTAATTCTTTGCTCATTTGATTATTTCTCCGTTAATCATAACGATAGTTTTCTTTTCGCGATAACAGGACACTTTGAATGACATCCTTTGTTACGGGACTTGTCCCGGTCATTCAGTTTTCCGGTTGTATCTTGCTCGTGGGAGATGCTATTAATCGCATCTTTACTTCTGCGGCAAGTCAGTGGTTATCTGTAAAAGAAAGAACTACTGTTATGGTACTCTTTACTCCAATATTGGGCTTGTTATGTCCCGTCGTGGAGACGCCATGCATGGCGTCTTTACCCGTATCCTTATACTTTGAAGTGCGAGAAAGCCTTATTCGCTTCTGCCATTCTGTGTGTATCTTCTTTTTTCTTCACTGCAGCACCTTCGCCTTTTGAAGCGGAGATAATTTCGCTGGCAAGTTTTTCTGCCATTGATTTTTCATTCCTGCCGCGTGAATAACTGATCAGCCATTTGATGGTAAGAGCAATTCTGCGATCGGCACGAATTTCACTTGGAATCTGAAACGTTGCTCCTCCGACTCTGCGACTCTTTACTTCAACTGTAGGCATTACGTTTGTCATTGCCTTTTTCCATACATCCAGTCCCGGTTCTTTTGTCTTTTCCTCTACACGATTGATGGCTGCATAAAAAATTCCATAGGCAGTACTCTTTTTTCCACCATACATCAGGTTGTTTACAAAACGGGTAACCAATGTATCATTGAACTTAGGGTCTGGTAACAGAATTCTTTTTTTTGGCTTTGACTTACGCATTATTTATTATTTATTTTTTTTGTTGTACAGACGCCATGCATGGCGTCTCTACGGTTTTTTATGGATTATTTTTTGGCTGCACCCTCTTTTGGACGCTTTGTGCCGTATTTGCTACGTTGCTGCTTACGACCTTCAACACCTGCTGTATCGAGTGTACCACGAATAATGTGATAACGAACTCCTGGAAGATCTTTCACACGACCTCCGCGAATCATCACGATGGAGTGTTCCTGCAGATTATGTCCTTCACCCGGAATATAGGCCGTTACTTCGTATTTATTTGTAAGTCGTACACGGGCTACTTTACGCATTGCCGAATTTGGTTTTTTTGGCGTAGTTGTGTATACACGGGTGCAAACACCGCGTCGCTGCGGACAAGACACCAGTGCCGGTGACTTACTTTTATCGATCAATTTTGAGCGTCCTTTACGAACTAACTGCTGTATTGTAGGCATTCTAAGAGCTTCTTACCTTATTTAGAGTGAGTAATTTATGTTGTTTTCGCCCATTTTTAGGGAACGCAAAGGTACAAGAATGATCTTATCTACCAAATACTGTTGAAAAAAAATTTCAACAATTATTAGTATGAGAAAAATTCATTTGGAAAAAATAATTCAATTAGAACAAACTGTCATTTATTCCAGACAAAAAATGCAGATTTTTACATAAAAACAAGGTTAGCTTGCATGTTTATCTAAGAAAACCTTTATCGCATTATTCCAGTCATTTATTTTTTGAGTTCTTTCTTTATTTAACTCCTGGTTTACTGTATTAAACTTGTTTACAAGAATGTTATAATCATTCATACTCTTATTGTAATTATTAATCTCTTCTTTAGTTGCTGTTTTCCCCTTTGAATCCATTATTTTCTTCATTTCATCATAATTCTCTTTTTTCAGATAAAAATCAATAATTACCGGAAACTTTACATCAGCTTCTTTCTTGTAAAAATTAAAAAGATTCTTGCAGGCAACAATTAATGTAGCATCACCTTTGAATGGTTTGAATTTCAATAAAGCTTCAAGCCCTTCTTCCGAATATTGTTTAAGTGCATTCTTGCCTTGTTCAACCGCGTTAATGTCTTGTTTATTCATGGCTGAAATTATATTCGATTCCTGAATCTGACTTTTAAAGTGCACAAGAAAGATTTCATCATAATAATCAAAGGCTTCTCCTGCCCTTTCCAGTTTTTTTGACAATTTAGAATCCACTTGAATGAGGTTAATATTATTTTGTGCAGCAAATCTTTTCTCTTCAGCCTCCATAGCTTCTGATGCAGAATTTATTTTTTCATTCGTTTGTTTGCGAACAAGTATATAAGCTTCCATCTGATCATAAGATTGTTCAGCAATTTCTTCCAAATCAACAATTTTATCATAGTCTTCATTGAGAATATTATAATTTAAAACCAGGTAGGCAACAGTTGAATCTCTTAATCCGGAATCACCTTTGTATGGCTTAGATGCAGAAATGATTTTTTTAGAATTTAAAATGGTTTTAATTAATTCCTTTCTCTTGTTATCCACCTTCCTTGCATTTTTTCCACGGGCGATTGCACTCATATAATCCCACATATCTTTTGATATCGGCTTATACTGATCTCCTAAAAATTGCATGTAAGCAAGTGCACTTGAATTGTCCTGTGAATTTGCATCTGAATAAAATGAAATGAAAATTGTAAATACCATTATCTTAAATAAACTTTTCATCTTTTAAATTTTTATAGTTATTATTCTTATTACAAAAAATCTTATAAATTCAATTTCTTAAGAATTTTACTTTTCTAACGACTGGTTAAATATAATAAGATCTTTTAAAATTGCATATGCCTCCCTTACCTGGCAATCTTGCAGAATATTTTCATTCGACATTTCGATGAATTCCTTTTTATTATTATCAAGATTCATTAGTTGCTTTTCAAAAATATTGTTTTCAATGGTAAGTGAAGAATCAACGATCTCTTCCTCTTCTGTTTCTAAACTAAGTTCCAAATCATTAAACCATTTAAACATAACTGCAGGGTCGAGCAGTAAGGCTTTATTTCCATTTACATAGTTTATTAATCCACGGTTCTGCTCAACTACTCTTTTAAAAGCATGGCTCGAGTCAATTCGGGATTTACTATTCTCTTCAAGTTTCTTTACAGGAAGTGCCGGCGGAATCAGAAACGAAACATTCTTATTTATTGTGTCACGTGGTAAAACTGCAGGTTCGTTTCCTTCTTTTAAAATTACTCCATCAAAAATATCCGGTAAACGAATATCCGGTAAAACTCCTCTTATCTGATTACTCTCACCGTTTAATCGGTAAAGTTTTATTTCTGATACTTTCACAAAGCCCTCCGAAAGATGTTGCTCATCCAATGGCAGAAAAATTTGTCCTGTCGCTTTTCCATAGGTAGACTGACCTACAATGAGGGCTCTGTTATGATCCTGTAATACTCCCGCAACAAGTTCCGATGCAGAAGCACTATATCCATTTACAAGTATTACAACTTTGCCACTGAATGCCATGCCCCTGTTAACATCTTTCAGAATAACAGGTTTTGAATCTCTCGACTTCATTAATGCAATCGGGCCGGCATCTATAAAAATACCTGCAAGTTCAATCGCCTCTTTAATTGAGCCCCCTCCGTTAAATCTAAGATCAAGAATCAAACCCTGGATTCCATCCTTTTGTAACTTTAAAATTTCCTTGGCAACATCGTTGGCACATCCCGTTTCATCCCAGTAATCTCCGGATGAATAAAAATCAGGAAGAGAAATATAACCCGCTTTAATTGATCCGATAAGAATACAGGAGTTAACTATATTATCTTCAACTCGCATTACTTCCTTTATTAACTTTACTTTTCTGACTTTGCCGTTTTGATTCCTCAACTCAACCTCAGTCCAGTTCCCCTGTGAATTATTTATAAAATTTTCGGCTTCTTCTGCATCCATGCAGGTCATATCAGAAATAATTGAATTCATATTAGAAGCCGTTAATATTTCATCACCTATATGAATCATGTTTGATTTCCATGCCGGTCCGCCTGGAACAATTTTCCCAACAATCAGTTTTCCATCCTTCATAGTCAATTTAATCCCTGTTGTACCTGCAGTGGTCGAAAGTTCTGTTTCAAAAACTTTTTGCTCATCAGCTGAATAATAATCTGTGTGAGGATCAAAAGTGATAGAAATAGCTTTGAGAAAATTTGATTCCACTTCATATTCAAATCCATCCTTTGGTGAAATTAACTTCTCAAAGTAACACCGATCTTCCTTTGTCAGTTTTGCTTTGATAGACTGTTCGTTTGCATATATTAGAGAATCTAATTTTTCAGCATTAACTATATTTTGGTCAGAAAGTGAAAATAATTCATACAGAAAAGAATATCTAAAGCGGGTATACATTCTCTTCTCAAGTTCAGTATCCGATCTTGCAAATGGAATTTTTTCTACTCTTTCCAGATGAATAGAATCACCTGATTGAAACTGTATTTTTTTTCCACCTGTGATTACAGCAAAGCTGTCTGCTTTCATTAACCTGACTTTATAAATTTCACAAACTTTTTTCAAAAAAATACATGCATTTAAATTATTAGTAGTGTCTAAAATTCCAGAAACAAGCAGGCGAAGTGAGTCAATTTGTTGAGTTGTAAAAATGGATTTCTCATAATCCAGAATATCCATGAAATTATCGAATACTTTTATTTCTGTATTTCCATTATAATCAAGCGGACTAATATGGTTTTGTTGAAGAAGCTTCAATAACTTAATATGCCTTTGGCAGGACAATTCATTGCCTCTTGCATAAATATGAATAGAAATAAAAAGGAAAATAATAAGTGTTATTCTAACATTCATTTGAACTGTAATAATAATTGTTTTAAAAAAGTCTTAAATACAAACAAATATCATTAATAAAAGGAATAATACAAATTCAATAACGACTAATAAATAAGCCGATACTATTTTAAAAAGAAAGTTAAATTTCCGAAACTATGCTACCTTAAGCTTATTCACATTCGTCTTCGCAAATTTCTCTTTTGCATAAGCCAGGGTCACAACAAACTCTTTGGAAGTATGTTTAGCAGTTGGAACTTCAAACATAGCGTCCAGAAAAATGGCTTCACAAATGGAACGAAGTCCGCGAGCACCCAGTTTAAATTCAAATGCCTTGTCTACGATAAAGTCGAGTACATTTTTTTCAATCACTAATGTCAATGATTCAAGCTGGAAAAGTTTTTCGTATTGCTTGATTAATGCATTTTTCGGTTCTGTTAAAATAGAACGTAATGCAGGCTTATCGAGTGGTTCGAGATGTGTTATAATTGGTAATCTTCCGATTAATTCCGGGATAATTCCAAATGCTTTTAAATCGACCGGACTTATATATTGAAGATAATTAGCTTTATCTATATGATCAGAATCGCGGCCTGCTTTATATCCGATTGCATGCGACTGAAGACGTTTTGCAATTTTCTTTTCAACACCATCAAAAGCTCCGCCACAAATGAATAATATATTATGAGTATCCATGGCAATCATTTTTTGCTCAGGATGTTTACGTCCGCCTTGCGGTGGAACATTTACGATGGAACCCTCCAGTAATTTCAGCAATGCCTGTTGAACACCTTCCCCGCTCACATCACGGGTAATGGAAGGGTTATCACTTTTACGTGCGATCTTATCAATTTCATCTATATAGACTATACCACGTTCAGCAGAAGCGATGTCATAATCGGCCGATTGCAACAAACGGGTAAGTATGCTCTCCACATCTTCTCCAACATATCCGGCTTCGGTAAGTACAGTTGCGTCAGCAATACAGAAAGGCACATTCAGCATTTTTGCAATCGTTCTGGCTAAAAGTGTTTTTCCTGTTCCTGTTTCTCCAACAAGGATGATGTTTGATTTCTCAATTTCAATGTCATCCTGTTTTTTAATCTTACTGGAAATACGTTTGTAATGGTTATAAACGGCAACCGATAAAACTTTTTTAGCATCATCCTGCCCGATTACATACTGATCAAGGAATTTCTTTATTTCGACTGGTTTAAGAAGTGTCAGATGGGAGTTTATAGTATTCTTCAGCTTACTATTCATCTCATCATTGAGAATATTCTGGGCCTGCTGAATACACTGATCACAGATGTGACCTGTAATGCCTGCTATAAGCACATACGTTTCACTCTTGTCCCTGCCGCAAAATGAACACTTAATATCCTTTTGATTTTTCATCTAAAAAACTTAAAAATTAAACGCAAGCTAACTATTTTAGTTAAGCGAATCAATGTCAATTATGTCAAAGACTGAAAAAAGTAGTTTAAAAAAACGACAATTTTCAGTCTTTGAATAAATGTTACAATAATTATCAGCTTTTTTTCCTGGTAAGCACTTCGTCGATCATTCCATAAGCTTTCGCTTCTTCTGCTGTCATCCAGTAATCCCTGTCAGAATCTTTATAAACTTTTTCATAATCCTGTCCGCTATGTAAAGCGATTATATCATAAAGTTCCTTTTTCAGTTTCTGAATTTCTCTTGCAGTAATTTCAATATCCGAAGCTTGTCCTTCGGCGCCGCCCATTGGCTGGTGAATCATTACTCTTGCATGTTTTAATGCTGCACGTTTTCCTTTAGTTCCGGCACACATAAGTACGGCTCCCATTGAAGCCGCCATTCCTGTACAGATAGTGGCTATCTGTGGTTGAATGAATTGCATGGTATCGTATATTCCGAGGCCTGCATAAACAGAACCGCCCGGACTATTCATATATATCTGAATATCTTTTTTGGAATCCACTGACTCAAGAAATAACAACTGAGCCTGGATGATATTTGAAACATAATCATTAATACCAACTCCAAGAAAGATGATCCGGTCCATCATCAGCCGGGAAAAGACATCCATCGTAGCAATATTGAGCTGGCGCTCTTCAATAATTGTTGGAGAAATGTAATCAGCACGCACTGATGAAACAAAACTATCAACTGTTAAACTGCTTATTCCACGATGCTTAACTGCATACTTGCGGAACTCATCACCGTAATTCATAATTTTTCTTTTTTTAAATTTTAGCTAAGTGTAACGACGGCTTATGCCGTATTTTATTTGATTGTATCAAAAATATGAGGTCGTTCTGCTATACGAACACCTGAACTAAATAGTTTTGAACAATGATCAAAAAACACTTTGCTAATCAAGGGATTAATAAAAGTAAGAGACTTAACAAAGTAAAATCATCCTGATGGATACTGATTAACCGATTTTTTGACGCGAAATAAAAACGTTAAAATAAATTTTTTCTCCGAAACTGTCCATTTCTATTACTTTATCGGAATTCAATGTTTCCAGTTTGTTTTTATTAATGAGTTTTATTTCGAATCCAAGCTTATTAAGAAAAATAAAATACTCTAATGCGCTGCTACCGGCTTTTTTCAAACCATACGGCCAGAATTCTGACAATATATTTAACTGCGGATTTGACTCAAGTAAATGTATCATTCCTTTCATCGCTTCCATTTCAAAACCCTGTATATCTATCTTAATGAAGTCGACAACTTTTCCTGGATTATTATTCCTAAAGAAATCATCTATACTTATTGCTTCTACTTCGAGCTCCCTGTCAAAATCATCGGTTTTGTATGTCCGGTGATCGACATTTAATTTTTTAGAAGTAAATAATTTCAGTTTACCGGACTTTGAGTCAACAGCTTTATTAATAACATTTACATTCTCCAGTTTTTTTGTTGCATCCCTGAGATGATCACAATTTTCAGGATCAGGCTCAAATGCATGAACTTGTCCATTTGACCCTGTCAATTCTGAGAAAATAGTAGTATAAAAACCTATGTTAGCACCAATATCTAAAACAACATCACCCGGCCGGATATTCCGGCGAATCAAATTTATTTCAAAGGCGTCCTGATTATTCTTAAAAATCCTGTATAGGATTTTATATAAAGGAAAATACGTTTTGAATAAAAAGTTTCCGAGTGAAATAAATAACGTTGTTGTCATTTCTACCCGGGCTTCTTATATCACTGATTCCTTTTAGTAAGTAATAAAAGAAAAAATAATTTTAGTGATGATGCTCAATTTCATGAGCAGTTTTTTCATTAAGCTTTTTAATGAACTCTTCATAAGGAAGCTCAACTCTGTTTAATGTCAGATTTTTCTTCAGGTAATCAAAAACTTTGTGACCAAGCATGGAGCGTTCAATTCTTTCCATGCTATCATCTTTTTGAAGATAATTCAAAACCATTTCGTTAAGCTTATCATTTTCAGGTGCAGGCATACCGTATTGCGCGAATTGTTGCGTAATCATTACCCTTGCAGTATCAAAAATCTCATCTTTGGTAACAGTGAGTTTCTGATCAGCTGCAATCTTGTTCTGAATCAGGTTCCACTTTAAATCTTCTGCAACGTGAAAATATTCGTGCTCGAATTTATGTTCATCTACAGGATTCTCCTGCTTGCTTTTTAAAATTCTCTTCAGGAAATCGTCAGGCAAAGGAAGATTGTTTGATTCCAGGAAAACATTGCGTAAGTCTTTCTGCAACTTTTTGTCACTTTCGTTTTCAAAATATGAAGCAATTCCTTCGCGAATCTTAGAACGGAATTCTTCTTCGGAATTAACAATTCCCTCACCAAATATTTTATCAAAAAATTCCTGGTTCAGCTCGGCTTTTTCAATTTTATTAACCGTTTTAATTTTATACTCGTAATCGGAATTCATAGAAGCAGAATTTTTCTCCAGCTTCAACATAGCAGATACTTCTGTTTCATTTTTTAATGCTGCTATCGGATTAAAACGGACGGCATCTTCCTTTTTAGCTCCGATGAATTTTTTCCTCTCCTCATCATTTCGAATCATTTCTATCGAAAGTGTAGTTGTAGTTTTATTACCGTCAGCCTTTACCTCACCATTTTCATCCAGTTCGCTAAAATCTCCGTAAAGGACTGATGTTTCTTCTGCAGTTTCAGGATTAGAAAATTTACCATACTTGCGGCGCATGTCGTCAACATCGTTTTCAACCATTTTATCATCAACCTGCACGAGGAAAAATGAAATTTTATCGGCCGGCATCGTTACAGTAACTGCAGGGGCTATTCCAATTTCATAATCAAAGCTGTAATCTTTACCGTCTTCAAAAGTTAATTGTTCGTTGGAATTTATTGGAAGAGGTGTTCCCAATACATCGATGTTGTTATCGCGGAGATAATTGACAAGTTCTTCTCCGAGAAGTTTGTTCAACTCTTCAACCAGTACATCTTTACCGTACTTTTTCTTAATAATTCCGGCAGGAACATGACCAGGCCTGAATCCCGGAATGTTAGCATTCTTCCTGTAATTATTGATCGTTTGGTCAACTCTCGGCTGATAATCTTCCGGCTTAACTTCGATGGTGATAATTGCATTTAAATCACCTTTTTGACGTTTTGAGATGTTCATGGTTTTGGTATTGGGGATTGTTTATTAATGTAGAGACGCAATGCATTGCGCCTCTACATTAATAAACAATGGTGCGGGCGAAGGGACTCGAACCCCCACGGATTGCTCCGCCAGATCCTAAGTCTGGTGCGGCTGCCAATTACGCCACGCCCGCGGCATTTTTCCTGGTTTATTTAAGAAAGGACGCGAAGATACATTTTTTTTACGACCTATCAAGCAGGGAATTCTATGCAGAAACAGATTGTATATCTTCGAATAAATGTAATACCTGAAATTTTGTCAAACGTTGATCGTTAAACGTTAAACGACTCGCTGAATGCTATTTATTAAATCAGGAAAAAAATCTGAAAAAAATGATGAGGAGTTGATCATTGAATATCAGTCAACACGAAATCCCCTGATTATCGGCATTCTTTTCGACAGGTATAGCCACCTGGTTTTTGCTGTGAGTATGAAATATATTAAAAACGAAGACGACAGCAAGGATGTTGTTATCCAGGTTTTTGAAAAACTTCCTTCAGATCTATTAAAATATTCGATTCACAATTTTTCTTCCTGGTTACAT
>JANWIS010000176.1 GCA_025449775.1 Ignavibacteriaceae bacterium | reverse complement strand
GGAATAGTAACTGATCGTTCGAAGACATATTCGTGAGTCCATACTTCAGGATTTCCGTGTCCTATAAAATTAATAAGAAGAGTTCCTGAATTCATTGTATTCAGAATATCCTCATTAGCAGCTGGTTTTCTTCTTCCATTTCCGGTTATTACGGTTGGATAATCAGCAGTGTATATTTTCTTAATGTCAAAAGAAGGAGGAATAATAAGATTGGCAAGCCGTTCTGAAGGAGCTGTGTGTTCGCTTCCCTCATATCCTGTTGAGGTAAAACCATCATCAGCAACTAAGGTCAGTAGATTACGCCAGTTCCCTCGTTCACTTGTGTTTTCATAGTGGATAACTTTATCGATGTAATTATTTGCTTCATTTAAATTCCTGACTGTCAATCTTCCGAAAGCAAGGTCTGGAATAACATCTTCTCCATCAACCCGTGAAAAGAAATCATCGGTACAGTATGAGTCTTTTCCAAAAATCAAGACAAGAGATTCTTCAGTCTGCCAGGTTGGAATAAAATTATCATTGTAGCCTTCAATGTTTTTAAAATCAAATGTGCCTTTTCCCATGAGCATAAAAAATTCCGGTTTTGTCTGCCAATTATCATAAGCGTATTTAATAAAATCTCTGATCGCTGAAATATCCTGAACTCCGGAAGAAAATTCATTATAAATTTTTTCAACATCTATAACTGTTGTAGAAATAGGTACGCGTGATTCATTTTCCCTGTACGATTTGAGTCTTTCAGCAGCTTCAAGAAAATTTCCGTGAGAAATGATGATGAACTTTGCTCCATCCACAATTCCGCGGAGATTGGAATTTTCTACAGCAACAGGATTGGTTGGAATAAGATAAGTGTCGTTTCCAACTGCAAAATATTTTCTTAATGAATCAGCACTTTCCATCATCTGAAACCTGTAATCACCTCCACTTGGCCAGCCAGGTTTCGGGATCATTAATTTTACATCGGAATAATCAGTAACATCAAAGACTTTGATATTTGTGGAAGGAAATCCATTAAGATAATATTCAACAATTGCGGAAGAATCTTTTGAAAAAAATAAAAGCTTATTCTCAACTGGTCTTAATTCTTTCTCAAAGCTGATTTCAAAATAATCTATATACCCGGTAGAAGTAACTGAAACAGATCCAATACCAAATTTTAACACGCTTCTATCATCAGGAAGTGTTCCATTAAATACTGCATTATGTAAATGAGCAACACCAACGGTGTAGGAAGCATTTCCATATCCTGATAAAGTACCTGAAAAAATATTGTTTGAATTTTCTGTAACAGTTAAAGTAAAACCATTTGTAGAAGCATTAACAAACCTGAACCTGTAATTGATCGGGATTGAAGCGATCCTATGGTCGAGCTTGTTTATATAAGTTCTGTTTGTAACTGACTGTGAATAATCATCACCGAAATATTGTCTGCCGGATTTTGCAAGATTAATTTTATCGACTTCATAATCAACAAACGCTGTAGTTGAAGATTGAATATAATCCGGATTTATATTCAGACTATTTTCATTCTGAATTCTCTTTCCATTGTCACTTCCAAACGTAATCCAGTAATAATTCTTGTCAGAAAACTGATGGTTGAATCTTTTTACCGAATTACTCACAGGATCAAAATCTCTGAAGTGACTCCCTCTTCCATAAAATAAAATATAATCCGACTGATCAAATGAGCCATCACTTTCACCAATAACTGAAATTGCATTTTCAATTAAATCAACCGGACGAGGATCATTTACTTTTTCTGAAAGTGCTTTTCCACCATTGTTGTATATTTTAATTGTACGAGGATCAATTGAAGATGCATTAAACCCGAATGATTCGAAAGTTGCTCTGTCTATTTTATAAATACCTTCGGATTGAGCTTCAAATTTTATCCATTGACCTGTTGCAAGAACACTTCCACCACCTTTTTGTAATCTGCTTTCACTCTTAATCCAGTTTTTTGCTGCATCGTAGTTGATGATAGAATATTTTAAAAGTTCATCCTCAGTTTTTTTTCCGCTTAACTGAGCATTTCCAAAATTAACTTGAAAAATTATGCTTGAATATAATTTGATAGTATTAGTACTGACATCAAATTTTACAGGGAATAATCTGATTGATTGAACTGATAAACCTCTTGTGATTCCATAATCACCAAATGAAGCAAGTTCAGGATAATCAACATAATTATAGTAGTCAGGTGTTATATCGTATTTGACTGCATGAAAAGTTTTTTCTTTTTCGTAAGATGGAACAGGAATTATTTTTCCATCAATCTCTTTGTAAGATGCATTTATTATCTTAATCGAATTTCCAAACTCAGATGGAACACCGAGTACAAATCGTCTTTCGGGAACGGCTGGAGTTCCCTGCTGTTGTGAATCGTCAATATCGCCAAAGGCTAAATTTAAACTTATAAATTGTTCCTGATCAATTTTTATTAATGAAGTATCGGAATAAATCGGAGTATATTGAATGAGGATTGAATTCTGATTAGAAGAAATAATTTTTAAATCCGGTTGAGGAAATAAAAGGAAAGTAAATCCAAAAAGAAGTAACGAGATCTTGCTAATCATTATTCAGGAGTGGTGGTTACCCTGTTAAAATTATTCTGTGTTAAAAAATTAACGTTTATTAGTTTCTGTCAGAATATTTCTGAACGTAGCAAAAGCTCTATTAATTCTCCTGAATTTTGGGGCAAATTTATGTAACTAAAAGCTTACCAGTCAAGTCACTTATGTAATTTTCCGGGTTTTAACCGCTTCTATTATTTCACCGGATTTTGTGTATGTAAGCCGATTTGATGAATTAACCCATAATACCGTTTTATCGCTGTCAATTAACACTAGCAATCGTTTGTTCCCTCCAAAAATATTCAAGGCATCATAAAGCTTGCTCACCTGTTTTTGTTCATCGGCAAGTAGTAGAAAGTTAATCTGAAGCTTTCTGCAAAATGTTGAATGTGATTGAACTGAACCAGTATTTATTCCAATTACTCTTATCCTGTTATTAATAAACTCGTGAAGATTTTTATTGTACTCAGCTAACTGTGCAGTACAAACTAAAGTATTATCCTTTGGATAAAAGACAAGCAATACTTTTTCATCAAGATTTTTATATAGTTCAAATTCTATTCCGTTTTCATTTTTAAGAATGAAATTTGGTGCTGTGTCACCGACTTTCATAACCCGAGAATTTCTTTATTGCTTTTCATAGCATTGATGCAAAAATGAATGTGCTCTTCAAGCGGAACACCTAACTGTTCTGCACCTGAAATAATATCTTCCCGGCTAACAGCTCTTGCAAAAGGTTTATCCTTCATCTTTTTTAAAACTGATCTGACTTCAACTTCTTCGATTGACTTTGAAGGTCGAACATAAGTAACAGCTGTAATAAATCCTGCAAGTTCATCACAGGCAAATAAAACTTTTTGCAAAAGAGTATTCCTTGGAACATCGGAGTAATTTGCATGCGATAATATTGCATTCCGGAATTCTTCACTGAAACCTTTCTCTTTTAAAATTTCACTTCCTTTAAATGGATGCTCTTCTGCAGTTGGATACATTTCATAATCGAAATCATGAAGCAGTGCAACATTCCCCCAAAATTTTTCATCTTCATTGAACTTTACAGCATAAGATCTCACACATGTTTCGACTTCAAACGCATGCTTTAATAAGCTATCACTCTTTGTATATTGTTTAAGTATTGCTAAACAAAATTCTCTGTCAGTTTGAATATAACTCATCAGATCCTCCTTATATTTTTATTTATTAACGTTCAACCGGATCGAAGGACGGGCAAAGATCCCCGACAACACATTGTAAACATTTCGGTCTTCGGGCAATACAAATTTTTCTACCGTGACTCATCAGGTAATGACCGAGATTTATCCACTCCTTTTCATCAAAAAGTTTTTTCAGTCTTTCTTCAATTTTTTCGGCATTATCGGATTTTATAAATCCCATCAGGTTAGATAGCCGTATCACGTGTGTATCAACAGCAATTGCTGGGATCCCAAATGCATTGCCTGCAACAACTGATGCAGTTTTTCTTCCAACTCCGGGTAATGAATTAAGTGATTCAAAATCAGAAGGAACTTTTCCATTGAACTTTTCGAGCAGCACTTTACAGCAATTTTTTATATGCTTTGCTTTCTGTCTGTAAAAACCTGTTGAAAAAATATCTTTTTCTAATTCACGATTTGCAACACGAATATAATCTTCAGGCTTTTTATATTTTTTGAAAAGTGTTTTCGTAACAATGTTTACTCTTGCATCTGTGCATTGAGCCGAAAGTATTGTAGAAATAAGAAGTTCTAACGGTGATTGATATTCAAGAGCGATCTGGACAATTGGGTATTCTTTCTTCAGTCTTTTTAAAATATCGTTCGCCCTTTGAGATTCAGATTTGCTTTTCATCTTTGTTAAATCTTTCATCTCTGATTTTCAATCTTTCAACGGGATTATTTTTTAAGATATGTTGCTGAATAATTTCGTCTACATCTTCAACTGTAACTCCTCCGTACCAAATCTGCTCAGGATAAACAAGCACAGTTACACCATATTCACAGGCATCGAGACAGCCGGCTGCATTTGCACGCACAGAAGAATTTAAACCCAACTCCTTCAAACGTTTTTTAAATAACGCACGAACTTCCAAACTGTTTTTATCTGCACAACAACCTTTCGGATGACCATCCGGTCTTTTATTTTCACAAACGAAGATATGTTTTTCGAAGCGCTTCAATGTTGATATATAATAATTTAGATCAATTTAAAGACAAATGTTGTGAAATGAACTAGTTGTCCCTGACCATGATGAATGCTATTTTTGATTTTAAAATTAGACAATCAAAATGAAAAATATTTACTTTCCTCTACTTTCCAGTATATCAATTTTAATAAGTTGTAGTGAATCAGAACAAAATATTCTTCCATCTGATTCACCAACAAAGTATCCAACTAAATTAAATATGGAATGGGAATATAATACGAAATCGATTATAGAATATTATGATACTTTAGGTAATATAGTTGACACTGGATCATTTGATTATGGAAATACGATTGTTAAAATCATTAAAACAAATGATTCTCTTAATGGATACCAAAACTTAATTAAGTTCGAGTGCTACGATGTACAAACTATAAACAATAAGAAATACTTTTGGTACTCAAATTCCGATTCCAGTTTAAGTGTAATTGCGTATTCAAGTTCTGGATCTGCACAATTTGTCTTTCCTAAAATTTATCAAAACACTTATATAACTTTTGATGAACTCTTAGCTATTCTAAATTCAACTGATCGAAATATCATTTCTTTATTACCAGATGTTCCTGCCGATGCGATTTTCTACTATGAAACTTCATGTCAAGTATTTGAGTAGCCTTTCTAAATTAATAAACGATGGGTTGAGTT
>JANWIS010000175.1 GCA_025449775.1 Ignavibacteriaceae bacterium | reverse complement strand
TTGTAAATGATAAATGGATAATTGGTATCCATGTTCTCGGAGATATGAATATCCGGATAAGAAAATTTTTTTGTATCAGCATTTTTGCTCCTTTCATTTTTAACTTCAATAACAGGGGCAAAAATACTTTTAGTATTTATCATGCAGTATAGAACAAATTATTTTTCCCTTGTATAAAATGCAGTTAATAATTCATTGGTGAATTTTGAAAATAGAAATTGTGAAGGTGGTGTTTGGCTTGTAGTAAAATTGGAAACATTGATGTACAAAAAAAACATTACTGACACAATATTAATTATTGTTCTTTAATATTCAGTATTTATTTTGCTAAAATTGAAGGGAATTTATTTTAACTGCCATATTGCCATAAGGCAGTTTTGAATCCCAGGTATGAAAAAGCTTAACTGGAATTTGGAGGAAAAAAAATTTTACTTTTTATTGATGTTTTTTATCAGACTGGATTAATCGAGCAGACGGTGTTCCATTGCATATAATGTTAACTCTGTATCAGATTTCATATTCATTTTTTCAAGTATTCTTGTCCGGTAAGTATGAACTGTTCTGATGCTCAGAGATAATTTTGAAGAAATATTACGGACTTTTTCACCAGCAGCGATCATACACATAACCTGGAATTCTCTGTCTGAAAGAAGTTCGTGAGGAAGTTTATTAGGATCTCTGTCTATTTCTGTTGCAAGCTTTTCAGCAATTGAAGGAGTGATGAATTTTCTTCCGCTTACAATCTGTCTTACTGCTTTGATTATCTCTTCAGGCCTGGTATCTTTTGTAAGGTATCCATCAACGCCGGCTCTTAAAGCTCGCACTGCAAATCGTTCTTCAGGATGCATTGTTAAAACTAATATTGGAAGTTTCGGATACAGTTGTTTTACATCGCTTATCATATCAAGCCCGCTTCTACCGGGCATCGATAAATCTGTAATAAGTATATCCGGATTAAAATCTTTGATTCCATTAAGCACTTCGTGAGGGAAAGCTGCATCAGCAACCACTTCATAATCCATCTCATCTTCAAGAATATCCTTTATTCCTTTCCTGATCAACGGGTGATCGTCTGCAATAATAATTTTAATCATGATGATTTCCCGTTTTATATGGAACAAAAATTTGTAAATGCGTTCCATGATCCTTTTCAGAATGAATTCTGAAATTACCTTTAAGAGCTACAACTCTTTCTCTGATTCCAAGAAGACCGGTGGATGTCGGCGACCTCAATTTATTTTCATCGATTCCTTTCCCGTTATCGCTTATTTCAAGCATGATATTATCCTTCTTAAGCTTGAGACTGATAACTACATTTGTAGCCTCCGAATGTTTTACAACATTAGTTAATCCTTCCTGCAGAATTCGGAATATAGCTGTTGATGTGTGCTTGTCAAGGTTTACATTATGATGAAGCTTGATAATTTTGCATCGTATTCCGGTCCGGTTTTCAAATTCCTGTGTCTGCCACTGAATGGCTGTGTACAAACCCAGTTCATCAAGTACAGCGGGTCTAAGTTCTGCAATGATCCTTCGTGTTGATCGTATAGTTTTTTCAAGCAATCCGGAAATGGAAGAAATTTTTTCTAATAAAGAAATCCTGTTGTATGGTTCAGAAACAGTTTTCGAAATTGTGTTGCCGAGAACTGATAAATCCATCCTGAGTGCTGTAAGCATTTGGCTGAATTCATCGTGAAGTTCCCTTGCAATACGTAATCTTTCTTCCTCTCTTGCATCCTGTAGATGTTTTGCCAGGGAACGTAGTTGATTTTCTTGTTCTTGCAGACGATCTTCAGCCTCCTTATGTTTTGTCAGATCACGAATTATTATTGAAAATATTTCCGAAGCTGAGTCTCCGTTACTCAAACTGGTTATAGTAAGCGCTGCCCATAGTTTTTCTCCATTTTTTTTTCTTAATGGTAACTCTGATTCAACATGTCTCTCCTGCTTTGCTTGTTCAAGAATGCTTACAGGATCTTCACCATTATTATTACCTTCTGGGAAAAGAATAGAATATTTCTTTAGAATAATTTCTTTTTCTTTGTAACCTAAAATTCTTTCAGCACCATCATTCCAGCTGATAATAATACCATTAAAGTCAAGCATAAAAATTGCATAGTCTTTTACATTTTCTATAAGTGAACGGTAACGTTTTTCACTTTCGTGCACTGCTTCATCCATCAGTTTTTTCATCAGGTTTTTGCTCACCATTTCTGTTACATCTCTTACGAGCATTAAAACCTGAGTATTTCCATTCCTGACTAAGCGTCGCGCAGTTATTTCAACTGAAATTCTTTTATTATCCTTTCTTGATAAACTGGAATTGAAAATATGAACGAGGTTTTTTTGTCTGAACACTTTTATGAGATCGGATTTAAAGTCTTCCAGTTTATTTTTACTTATTAATTTGAGGAGTGAAGGTTGTTTGAAAATTTCTGTCCTGGTATACCCACACATTTTGCAGAATACTTCATTAAAATAAAGAATCTTATTTGTTACCGAATCAATAAAAATGAAAGCAGTATTTGTATCCCTAAGCGTTTCTAAAATATTTTCATATAGTTCAGTAAACTGCAAAGAGCTTTTATTCAAATTAGCTTTTACATTATTAGAATCTTTTCCTATGAGAATATTCATTTCAACTACAAATTATTATATGAAGCTCTTACTGATTGCCAAGCTTTTTAGAATTAAACCCATTTAATGAATTGCATCAGGGTATCATTATTAGCACCGGGAAAAGTTTTATATTCGTCAATTATTTTTTTAGAAACCAATTTTCCCAGGTCAGTCCGTCTGATAATTTCCTGTTTTGCATAACCTCTTATTTCAGCATTATCTCTCTCCATTTCTTCTATGATAGCCATAACCGCAATTCCTCTTTTTGTTTGATTGTTGACGGAAAAAATATCCATCCTTCCATATTTTGTTTTCGAAAAAATCAATCTCGCCGTTTCGGAAATTATAACGGATAAAACATTGGCTGCAGCAATATTAAAACCAATTTTTTCTGCAAACCATCTTGCTTTGGATCGAACGGCAAGTATATGGTCCTCAGAAAGTATCCTGACCGATATGGCTCCGCTAAACATAATTCTTCGTTGATTTCTAAAAATTATAAACCGGATTTAACTAATTCCGGTAAACAGTAACTATTTATTTCATATTTGAAGTCTCCTAAAAAATAATTTGTACGGTTTGAAACTGAGGAGAAAGAATATTTTGTTTCTACAGGAAATGATTGTGTGTTGTCTTCAGCTGAGATCGGAAAAGATGAATTCATCACTGCTCCTGCTGTGAAGAACATCTGTGTAGAAGTAAAATTTCTGCGGCGTGAATCATCTGCTGAATTACCATACCGTAAATACATCCGTTGAATTCCCGGTTCAATGGTACCTTTTACAGCAAAACCTCTATCAAAAATTCTGTTTAAACTTTTTTTTTGGCATTTTGAAATTCTTCCTTACTTGTTTGCTCAAGCTTAGTTGTAATAAAAATATTATTCCCCTGCTGATAAGTTTGAATAACATTACCATCTATAAAGATTTCTGTTTTGTCATTGAGCAAATATTTATTGAGGCCCATTCCAATAGCATTATTATTCGAGTTAACATTTTTCATAAAATCTCTCCTTAAAAAAATAAATTATTGACTCATCTGTTCTTCGATATTATTATTTCATCGTCTCTTCATTCATGGTCTCCCCGGAGGGGGTGGAAATGAACCACTACCACCCGGATCCTGTTCTGAGGATTCGGTTTCAGCTCCGCCAACTACAACATATGTTACAACGGCTGCAACTGTTGCCAGACCTATTCCTGCCCACATTAATAGATTGGATTCTTCAGTTATTTTCTCTGCACGGACAACAAAGTAAAAATCTTCACCTGAAAGACCTCCTGGAAAATCTTTTTGCATATCCCAGGTAATCAGTTTGTTTTTTCCGCCATGACGTCCTTCACCAATATCTCCTGAAACTGTTATCGGTTCATATACGGCTTCTGAATTGCTAATTCTTTTTAGTATCAGCGATACATCATAAAGCTGATTTGAATTGCCAGGCAGATCATAATTAATGTAAATCTTCTTATTTATAACCGTGAATTTTACATTCTCGGCGATATCACCTTCTTTGTCACCAGATGTTGATTGTGGAATTACCGGTTGTACTATCATCAGAGTAAATGAGAATAACATAACAACCCAGCTTTTCAAAAAATATTTAGTATGATTAATTACTGATTTTTGTTTCATCTCTTCATCTCCTTAAAGTTTTTAATTTGTTCATTAACATTTTTTATCTGAACACGGTTATTCAATTACCACATGATTTGATACCCACGATGAAGCCGTGCTAATGAAATATGCCGACCAGAATAATATTCCTGTGAACTTCAATCCATCTTCAATAAATGTTTCAATTGAGGTTAGCGGAAGAATGCTATCCATTAAAATCGAAATACAAAACAGTGAGCTTGCTATAAAAAGAAGACGGTATTCCGTCATTCGGATTGTGTGAATAAATCTGAAAAAATATGCTAGTATTAAACCTATGTAACAAAGGTAAACTAAAGTTTCAGGAATTTTAAACACTACAGGGAACACTCTGTCGTGAAGCAAAAGAGCATCATCAAACAAAAGCACTGAACAGACGATACCTGAAACCAATAGGAAACGTGAAGCTTCAACGGATCTATTTATTAATTTTGTTGCGAAGAAACAGATTGCTGCTGTTGCAGACCATAACATAATTCCAAAGTGTGATAGCATACCGATGTATGCTGGTCTGAGATCTATATCGGCTGGATCAATTGTCAAGGATCGTAGAGTAATTCCGGTGATTTGACCTAGAATTAATAATCCTGCCATTACAGTAATACTGATCAGTGAGCATAAGGTTACTGTAAACCAAAACCTCGAAGTTTTAATTTTATCCAAAAGAAATTCACTTAGACTTACTAACGAATTATGATCGTGATTGAAAATGGTAACTTTTTTTTCATTCATCATAGTAATAACTCCTTGCTCATATTTTGAATAATATTTTTTTCCTGAACAATTTGAATTGTCGTATTGCGTTTGTCCATAGCGATTTCAAATGCATTTTGTTTTTCGAATCTTGTAAGATGACGTTTGATGTGATTCCAGATCATTCGCCAGAATGGCAGCTGATCCCAAAAATTAAAATAACCGAGTTCCCTGATACCAAATATTGAACGCATCCACGACCAGATTGTCAGGCTGCCTTCACGGATATAATGATAGCTTGCTAACAGATCTTTATCTTCAACAATCCATTTTCTTTCTTCCCGGAATGTAGTATCGGGGACTTTCTGTCCGGTAAGATCAAGATATTGTGCCTGTGCAACATCAACACCATTTGTACCTACAAATAAACGGAAGTTAGCTGCAATTCGAATGTTCACATCAACAACTTTATACCGTTGATCACGGATATCATAACAATAATCCATTCCAACAATTCCTTTATAGCCGACCGTCTTCATGAAATTCTTCGAAATGGCTGACAGGTTTTCATTTTTCTTGCAAACTCCGTAAGTAGTCATTCCGAAATGCGGAGGATATTGTCTTAATTTTTTTCCAGTAAACTCAACCAAACAATCGGATTGTTCGTTGAAATAACCATCGAAGATCCAATGTGAATTATCATCACGAGGAATATATTCCTGGATTATAACATTCGGTGTGTCAGGATATTCTATTGCTTCATAATATTCGAGCAGTTCGGTTTTATTATTTGCCATCATTTTTTTTCCCTCGTATTTATCCATCAGAACACCATCAATCCCTTTAAGAAGAAGGGGAAAATTCAGATGGTCGGCCATTTTAGATAAATGTTCACTTGATTGAGGAAAGAAAGATCTCGGTACAGGGATGTTATTTTTGCTAGCAAGAAAAAACATTTCTTTTTTACTGTACAAACTCCAGGCAAGTTCAGTGCTTATCTGAGAAAACAAAAACCATTCCTTCAAAAGTTCGCCATATTTCTGAACGAAGAGCATTATTTCATCGTTTGTGTACATCAGAACAGGCTTGCAATTAAAATTGTTGCTTACATTCTGTAAAAACTCAACTGTTGATTCTCCTGGCTCATTATGAAAATTCCAGGTGAAAATTCCTTTACAAAATTTTGAAGAGACAACTGGAAGTTGTAGTGATGGGGTTACTACATAAGCCTGCACACCAAGTTTTCCAAGACTGCGAAGAATTCCGAGTCCATCGTACAATCCTGAGTTTAGTATAACTACTGGTACGGTGGTATCGATATATTGTAACGAATTATTTTTCATAATAGTTTATTAATTTTATTTAATGATTTAGATTTTATTTTAACAGCAGCATCTTTCGCATAAGTTTTGTTTGTGAATTATCATAAAGCCGGCAAAAATAAACGCCGCTTGATACCACATCACCGTTATCACCGGTTCCATCCCATCTGAACCAATGCTGACCGGCATCAAGTGATCCTTTGTAAATAGTTTTCAACTGGTTGCCGAGTACATCGAAGATCGCAATTTCAACATCAGATTTTTCAGGAATTGTTAGCGGTATTATTGTTGATTGATTGAATGGATTAGGATAGTTGTATCCAAGAATAAATTCATTTGGCAGCGTATTAGGTAATTTATCTTTTAGATTTTTTCCAATCATGATTTTAAAGGATGTTTCCGGCTTTACCGGGATGAACGGGTAATTTTGATTTTCTTTTAAATTAATCCAGATGTTCGCAGCAGGATTGAAAAGATAAACATCAAACATTTCCGGAACTTGATTCAAGTTGAAAGTTAACTTTACTGGTTCCCATACAGGGGATTTTAGTTCGAATGACCATTCTGCCGATTCATTAAAAACCGGTCTGATGTCACTTGCAAAAAACGGATAGTCTTCATCCCATTCAGGTCTGAAAAAATATATTGTTGGTACCGATCCCCAGTTTCGCGGTTTATGAATATCAAAGTGATTTATCTCGTTATTTATAAGCGATGACACACCAATCCATGCAATACTGTCAGCATAATCTTCTGAAATTAATTGTATGTTCACAGCCCAGCCATTTTCATCAATCAGTTTTGAAAATGAATTACTATTTGAATTTGGATTACCTGTTGAAATGTTCGCAGGCACTTCAAGTATTTGCATGTTTGTAGAGTTAAAGAAGTAGAATCCTTCGTATGGTAATAGCATCGCTGAGATATTATATGAGCCGTTAAAGGAATAAATAGGTTCAGATATTCCGTTAGCAGCTTTTACTGAATCCCATGGAACTGAGGTTGTTAATGGATTTGTAATGAGGTTCCATCCGGTATGTAATGGTATTTCTACATTTTCATTATTGTTCATCGGGGCGCTTTCAATAGTAGCTGTAATTTGCATTGGACCTTTATTAATTATCCAGAATGCTTTTCCAATTGAATAGAAAAAATTATTTTCGTTATAACTGATTAAATAATTAGAAGGCGCTCCGTTATCCCAATACGATTGCCATTCACTATTTAATGCACCGGGTAGAAAATCAACTATCGGGATGTAGCTGGTACCAGGAATTCCAATTATCCTGTAATCTGATGATCTGTAATTAGAGATGTCTTCATAAAAAGGAAAACCAATTGTTGTATCTATATTTATATATGTAGGAGTACTTATTCTTGTAGTGAAAATCCAAGCAGCACAATACAGGTTCCAGTTATCATCTACCTTTGCTCGTACTCGCCAGAAATAAGTTGTGCCTCCAGTCAGGTTTTCAATTTGATGGTAGGTTTTAGTTGTAGTTAAGTCAATATAAGTTGTACTGAAATCAGGCTGTGTTGATACCTGAATTTGATACTGTTCTGCACTATTGACTGAATCCCACACACATAATATTGAAAGAGGCATGTTATTTAAACCATCGTCCGGAGAAATAAGAACGGGTACGTAGTTTTCATCCTCTACAGTTGTAAAATTCCAAACAATAGACCAGTTACTAACACCTGCACTGTTTCTTGCATTAACACGCCAAAAAAATTGTGTCGCCGGTTCAAGTGGACCAATTTGATGGTAGTTGATACTGATAGTTGAATCATTATAGATGATGTTATTAAAGGTTCCATCGGTTGCAACCTGCAGTCTATAAAAATCAGCATTAGAAATATTTTGCCAGGTTAAAATCGGATACAACGATTCGTCCAATGCACCATTTATAGGTGAAACTAAACCAGGAGCCGGAGGAATTGTTTGTTGGATAACTGTTGTGAAACTCCAGACTGAAGACCAATTACTCGTTCCCGCACTATTCCGTGCGTTCACTCTCCAGAAATATTGTGTTTGTTCGGTGAGTGAATTGATCTGTCGGGATGCTGTAGTTATAATTGAGTCATCAAAAACTATATTAGTAAAAGAAGCATTCAATGATACCTGAAGATGATAATAGTCAGCATTTGCAACTAAACTCCATGTTAAAACCGGACTTAATGATATATTTGTTGCACCATTAGCAGGCGAAACCAAAACAGGTACCGAAGGAATTGTTTGTCCCTGAATCGTTGTAAAATCCCAAACTGAAGACCAGTTACTTATTCCTGAACTGTTCCTTGCATTAACTCTCCAATAATATTGTGTTTCTTCATCAAGTGCATTTACCTGCTGCGATTCATCTGTTATTGTTGAATCATTGAATACTATATTATTAAAGGAAACATCTACGGCAACCTGCAGCTGATAATAATCTGCATCCGGTACAAAAGTCCATGTTAAAACGGGAGTTAATGACGCATTGATTGTTCCATCAGGTGGTGAAATTAATACAGGAGCTAAAGGAACTGATTGTATTTCAGCTGTTGTAAAATTCCAGACTTCAGACCAGTCGCTTGTGAAGACAAGAGATGTAGCATTTACACGCCAAAAATATGTTGTGCTTTCAGTGACGGAATTTATTTCATAATGAGTATCGGTAATTCCGGATAAATTTATTACCAGGTTGTTAAATGAAACATCTGTTGAAACCTGAACATGATATGAAATGGCCGATGCATGATCCCAGACTAATGTTATCGGAACTGTAAGATCTGTTGAACCATTTGCCGGAGAAATTAAAGTTGGAGGAGGAATAAATTGTGCTAAAATCCCCGGTGAAGATGATAAAAAAACTAAACTTAAAAGAAAGATGTATTTGAATATTTTTGTTTTCATTTTGATCATCATAAATTCACCCCTGAATTATGCA